>NZ_JBHYVC010000007.1:0-177042 GCF_042749965.1 Streptomyces sp. NPDC059454
CTGGGATGGCCGTGTCCGGTCACCGGGGTCCGGGTAACCGGCCTTCGTCGTCCGGGCGGCCTCGATCGCGGCCGCCACGGGTTCTCGTCCGCACCGACGCCGTCACCGTCGCGACCGGTCGGCGACAGGACCGCCGGTGTCCCCTGTCGGCAACCCGCCGTACACGCTCTGTACGCTGTCCCGATCACCGCCGCGCGGGCGGCAGTTGGGCCTGGGAGGAACGTCATGGGTGCTCCGGTACTGGAGGAGCTGCGGGAGGTCTGCCAGCCGCGGGCCAAGATGGACAGCCGCAACGGCGAGCACTGGGCCGGCCGCCTCTACATGCGGAAGATCTCCCTGCGCACCACCCGCCACCTGGTCCGCACCCCCGTCACCCCCGACCAGCTCACCTGGACCATGGTGGTGTGCGGAGTGGCCTCCGGCGCCGCGCTGATGATCCCGGGCCTGACCGGCGCGGTCCTCGCCGTGATCCTCATGCAGCTGTTCCTGCTCTTCGACTGCGTGGACGGCGAGGTCGCCCGCTGGAAGGGCCAGAACAGTGCGGCCGGCATCTACGTCGACCGGCTCGGCGCGTACCTCGCCGACGCGGCGCTGATGGCGGGCGCCGGCTACCGCGCCGCCGAGTCGGGCGTCGGCGGCTGGCTGTCGGTCGGCATCGCCGCCGCCCTCGGCGTCGTCCTCCTCAAGGCCTCCACCGACCTGGTGGACGTCGCCCGCGCCCGCCGCGGCCTGACCGTCGCCGACGACGAGTCCACCCGCCCGCGCTCGGAGGGCGTCGCCACGGTGCGCCGTATCGCCGCCGCGTTCAAGATCCACCGGGTCACCAACGGCATCGAGGCGTCCCTCGTCCTCCTCGTCGCGGCGGTAGCCGACGTAGTGGCCGACAGCATCGAACCGACCCGCTGGGCCCTGGGCGCACTCGCCGTCATCACCTGGGTGATGGTCCCGGCCCACCTGCTGTCGATCCTGTCGTCGTCCCGCCTGCGCTGACCCGGCGGCCCACCGGTGCGCCGCCGCGGGCCGCGTCCTGGTGCCGGCGCGGCAGCGCGTTCGCGTCCGTCTCCGCCGTACCGTCGAACGACGCCTGCGCCGGGGCGCGTCGGGTCGCGAGGTCCTCACACGTCACACAGTCGGGGAACGGTACGGGGGCCGACTCACGTCGGCCAACGGCCGCGCATGGTCATGGGCGGCCCTGAGGCCCGCGCTCAGCCGCTCCTCCGGTGGGGCCGTACGCACCGACGCCGGGCCCGCCTGCCATTCCCGGCCGCCGCCGACGGGGCGCAGCATCAGGTGCGGGTCGGCCGTTCCCTGGTATCCGCAAGTGGAGCGGGTGTGCGTTCGGCGTCCCGCCCTCAGAGCCACCCTTGCTGGAATTTCGTGAGCACTGACCAAGGATGTGTTCACGCCCCTCACATCTGAGCGCTGCCCGAACACAATCGGCCGAGATGCTCACACCGTCCACACTCCCCCCGGACCGCAGAGCGGCGTGCGCGCCCTCAACGGCGTCTCCTGGCAGACGGCTTGAGCCTCACCGCCCCACCCGCATCTGCGTGTGCTCCCTGCGTGGCGTCAGTTCACTCGCCTGGGTGAACATCACCGGTTTGCCTGCTTTCGAGGCTCCGACTTCCTTTACCCTGCGCCCCGTGGTCGCCGGCCCGCACAACATGCCCGTGATCACCGATCCCGAGGAGGCCCGCGCCGACCTCGTCCTGACCAGTCTGGCGGCCATCACGCACGCCGCCGAACCCGCCGTCAATGCGATACCGAAGGCCCTGTCCACCGCACTGCGGGACGTGCCCGAAGACATCGCGGACCCCATCGTCGAATTCACCGCACAGGGCCTGGGCAAGCACCCGGCCAAGCACCTCTGGAGGAACCTGGTGGCCGTGGACCTCTCCTTCTACAAGTCCTACCTCGTCGAAGAGATCCGGGAAGAAGCCCGCGCGGAAGCCCGCGCCGAAGCCCTCGCAGAAGCCCTCGTCAAGAGCCGTGTCGAGGACATCCTGCTCATCCTGGAGCAGCGCGGTCTCGACATCTCCGACGACGTCCGCAGCCGCATCGCGGACTGCACCGACCCCGACCTCCTCCGCCGCCGGCTCACCCGCGCCGTCACCGCCCCGAAGGCCGAGGAGATCTTCGAAGGCGAGTGACCGGGCGGGACGTCGGTCTCGTGGGCGTCCCGTGGCTCCTGGTCGCGCGTCACCAGCCGCTGGTCGAAGTACCGTACGACGTACGGTACTTCGACGAACACGGGTGCGATTGGCTTTATGCTTGGCCCTGCCCTCATGGGCCGAGATCGCACGCCGGGAGGCATTTGTGTCAGCGCTGGAGCCGGACGACCCGCACTCCGTCGGGGCGTACCGGCTGCTGAGCCGGCTGGGCGCGGGCGGGATGGGCCGGGTCTTCCTCGGCCGCTCCCCGGGCGGGCGGCTCGTCGCGGTCAAGGTGGTCCATGCCGAGCTGGTGCGCAGGCCCGAGTTCCGCGACCGGTTCCGCCGCGAGGTCGAGGCGGCCCGCAAGGTCAGCGGCGCCTTCACCGCCCCGGTCGTCGACGCGGACCCGGACGCGCCCCTGCCGTGGCTGGTGACCAGTTACATCGCCGGGCCGTCGCTGGAGCAGGCGGTCGTCGAGCGGGGGCCGTTCGAGGCGGGGGCCGTACTGGCGCTGGCGGCCGGGCTGGCCGAGGCGCTGGTGTCGATCCATGCCGCGAACCTCGTGCACCGCGACCTCAAGCCCTCCAACGTGCTGCTCGCCGAGGACGGGCCCCGGGTCATCGACTTCGGGATCGTCCGCAGTGTCGAGGCCGACTCGATCACCGGCACCGGCCTCGTGGCCGGCTCGCCCGGATTCATGTCGCCCGAGCAGGTCAACGGCGGCACGATCGCCCCGGCCAGCGACGTCTTCTGCCTGGGCGCGGTGCTGGCCTTCGCGGCGACCGGCGCCAATCCCTTCGGGGAGGGACCGACCCCCGCACTGCTCTACCGCGTGGTGCACAACACCCCCGACATCAGTGCCGTCACCGACCCGGCCCTGCACGCCCTCATCGGCGACTGCCTCGCCAAGGACCCGGCCCGCCGCCCCACCCCGCAGGAGATCCTCGCCCGGGTCGGCGCACTGGGCAACGAGCGCACGATGGCCCTGCGGCACCTCGGCCCCTGGCCGCAGCAGGGCGACGTTCCCGACTCCCCGACTCCGGCCGGGACGCCCCTCCCGGGCGCCCGTCCCACGGACCCCGGGGCCCTCCCGGGCGCCCGTCCCACGGACCCCCGGGCTCTCACGAACGTACTCCCGCGCGACGGCGGACCCGGCGCCCTCCCGCAGCAGGCGACCATGGTGGCGCCGCGGTTCCACGACCAGGCCACCCGGGTGGGCGCCACCCCGGAACCCGCACCCGCCGCGACGGAGCCCACCGGCCGCAGGGCGGGCCGGGAACGCGGCGGCAGCCGACGGGCCTTCCTGCTCCTCGGTGTCGGCGGGGGCGTGGTCGCCGCGGCCGGTGTCGGGGCGGGGTTCTGGCTCAACCGATCGGCCGCCGCGGACCGGGACCGGGTCACGCCCCCCTCCTCGGCCTCCCGCTCGTCCTCACCCTCCGCCACCCCTCAGCCCGTCCGGCCCGTCGGACACTGGCCCCTCGACGAGACCTCGGGCACGGTCGCACGGGACACCACGGGCGGCCACGACGGCACCGCGACCGGCGTCACCTGGGTGCCCGGCGGAGGCGGAGCCGTCTTCGACGGGCAGGGCGGCCAGATCATGACCGGGGGACCGGTGGTGGAGACCGGGGAGGGCCGGAGCTTCACGATCGCCGCCTGGGTCCGGCTCTCCGCCGCACCGGGGGGCTGGGCCACCGCCGTCAGCCAGGACGCCGGGGACGCCAGCGCCTTCTACCTCCAGTACGCCGTCGACGAGAACCGCTGGGCCCTCTCCCGCCCCGGCCTGCGCGCCGCCGGCCGCAGCGAGCCCGCCGTGAACGTCTGGACCCACCTGGCCGGCGTCTGCGACGGCCAGGCGCGCACACTGCGGCTGTACGTCGACGGCGTACAGGAGGCGGAGACCGAGGACACCCACCCGATGTCCGCCACCGGCCCCCTCATCATCGGCCGGGCGTCGTACGGCGGTCAGGCCGTCGACTTCTTCCCCGGCGCCGTCCGGGACGTACGGGTCTTCGACCGGGCCCTCTCCGCCGCCCGGATCACGAAGCTCGTCGGCTGACCCGCTCCGGCGCCACGTCCGCGCTCACCCCGGATCCGCGCTGATCGACCGCCAGATCCGGTCCGGCAGGACGGCGGCCGCCTCGTCGAGGTCGACGTCGCCGAGGGTCAGCCAGCGGCGGCTGACGCCGACGACCGGGCCCAGGATCAGGGACTCGAGCAGGGACACCGACAGGGGCGCGACCTCCCCCGAATCGATGTGCCGGCTCACCCACGCGGACAGCGGCGACAGCCGGGCCTCCTGGGCGTCCCGCAACTGCTTCGCCTGGCGCATCCCGAGCTCGTCGGCGCGGGAGGAGTGCAGAAGGAGACCCGCGTCCCGGTGGTCGCGGATGAACGCGAGATACGCCTGTACGAGGGCGTGGACACCGGCCCGGGCGGAGTCCGACTCCTCCAGGGCCGTGACCATCCCGGCCAGCAGCCGCTCCAGCCAGCGCATCAGCAGGGCGGTCAGCAAGCCGTCCATGCTGCCGAAGTGGTGGTAGAGACTGCCCGGACTGACGCCGCTCGCCGCCGTCACCGCGCTGACCGTGAGTCCCTGCTCGCCCGACTCCGCGTAGACGCGCAGTGCCGCGTCCAGAAGCTGTTCGACGGTGACCTCGCCGCGGTGCTGCTTGGGACTCATCGCAGGGCCGTCGTACCTTCCGGATGTGCTTCTGGAGTGAATTTCTAGAATTCCCTTCCAATCCTAGCTCGCGCTGGTTCAGACTGACCCGTGCCGACGTGCGGTCCGTCCGTCACGGGGGAACGGGCGGGCCGCCACCGGTGGCGCGGTGACGGAACACGACAACGGGGCAGGCGTGATCGAGTTGGCTGGAAGCGGCGCCGAGCCGCTGGAGGACGAGGACCCGCGACGGATCGGACCGATCCCGCTCGTCGGACGGCTCGGAGCCGGCGGCATGGGCCGCGTCTACCTCGGTGTGCACGAGGGGCGGTACGCCGCCGTCAAGCAGCTGCTGCCGTCGGTCGTCGCCGAGGACAAGGACTTCCTGCGCCGCTTCGGGCACGAGCTGGACAACCTGGCCCGATTGCCCGAGCACGCCACGGTCCCGCTGCTCGCGGGTGACCGCACCGCCCGGCCCCCGTGGTTCGCCACCGCCTACGTCCCCGGCCTCACCCTGAGCGAGGCCCTCGAAGCCCATGAGGGGCCCCTGCCCACCGGCGCCCTGTGGCTGCTGCTGCGCGAGGCCGCCGCGGGGCTCGCCGCGGTGCACGCGCTGGACATGGTGCACCGGGACGTCAAGCCGTCCAACGTCATGCTCACCCTCGACGGCCTCACCCTCATCGACTTCGGGGTGGCCCGCGCCGCCGAGCAGAGCCGGCTCACCCGGACCGGCATGGTGGTGGGCACTCCCGCCTACATGTCCCCCGAACAGGCCTCGGGGGCGCGCAGGTCGACCGGTGCCGTCGACGTCTTCGCGCTCGGCTCCGTCCTCGCGTACGCGGCGAGCGGCCAGCCGCCCTTCGGTGACGAGTCCGGGCACGGCGTGCTGTACCGGATCGTGCACGAGGAACCCGACCTCGACGCCGTACGGGCCCTGGACCCCGAACTCGCCGAGGTCGTCGCGGCCTGCCTGGACAAGGACTACGAGGGCCGGCCCACCGCCGCGGAACTGGTCGAGCGTGCCGACCGGCACGGCCCGTTCACGCCGCCCCTGTGGCCGGAGGCCGTCACCGCACGGCTGGCCGAACGGGCCGCCTTCGCGGAACGGACGCCGGCCGTCCCGGAGGAACCGGAAGAGCCGGAGAAGCCCGAGGAACCGAAGGCGCCCGAGGTGTCCGGGCCGGCGCGGGAGGAGCGCGGTCGCCGGACACGGGTGATCCCCGTGGTCGTTCCCGTCGTTGTCGTCACGACGGGCGCCACCCTCGCCTTCACGCTCCTGCCGTACACCTTCGACACGGGTGACGGGTCGGGACCCACCCCCTCCGCGTCGGTCACGGTCTCCGCCGGCGTGACGCCGTCACGGGCGGCCGTCGGGTCCGCGAAGCCGTCGCCGTCCACCAGTGCGTCCTCCACGCAGGACCCGAAGGACCTCAAGGACTCGGACAAGCCGGGATCCGGCTCCCAGGAGTCACCTGCCGAGGCCGGGGCGGAGGGTGCGGGCGCCGGCTCGGACGCGGACGACGGAGCCGCGAAGGGCGACGGCAGCGGCGGTGACGACTCCGCCCCGGACACGGACACGGACACGGACACGGCGACCGGGGCCCCGTCGACGGGCGGCTTCACCCTGCGCAACGCGTCGAGCGGACAGTGCCTCACCGCCTCCGGCAACACCTCGTACGGCAATGTCGGCGGGGGCGGCTGCACCGCCGCAACGGCCCGCTGGAGCCTGCGGAGCGTCTCCTCCGGCACCTACCGGATCGTCCACCGGGAGTCCGGCAGCTGCCTGTCCGGCTACGGTTCGATGCACAGCGCGGCCTGCGGTGCGGACAACGCCCAGGAGTGGCGTCTCGGTTCGGGCGGCACCGTGATCCTCGCGAAACACGACCTGTGCCTGGAGCACGTCTCCGCGAGCGGCATGATCATGCGGCGGACGTGCAGCGGCTCGGCCGCCCAGAGCTGGACCCGGGGCTGACGCGGGGGCGGTCAGGCGGGCCCGCCCCGCTCGCCGTCCCCCGGCTTGTCGTCCTTGTCCTTCTCCTCGCCCAGCGACTTCAGGAACTCGGGGTTGTCGTCCGGCGCGACCCACTGCCGCCGGCCGCCGCCCCGGCTCCAGGCGGAACCGGCGGAGCCGCCCGCGGGGTGCCGCTTCTTGCCGGCGATGAGCCAGGAGATCGAACCGACCAGCGGGAACAGCAGCACGAGGATCGCCCACAGCGGTTTGGGCATGTGCCGGATGTCGTCGTCCTTCGTACTGATGCAGTCGATGAACGCGTACACGCTCAGGGCCAGTGGCACCAGGAACATCAGCACCCGCAGCATGGGCCTCTCCAGCGAAAGCGGTGGGCGGTACAGGGCCAGGGTAACCGCTCGGGGATACTTGACCGCATGGCTTACGACGATCTTCGCTCCCTGCTCAGGGCGCTGGAGCGCGAGGGCGACCTCAAGCGCATCAAGGCCGAGGTCGACCCGTATCTGGAGGTCGGTGAGATCGTCGACCGGGTGCAGAAGGCCGGCGGTCCCGCACTGCTCTTCGAGAACGTGCGCGGCTCGGACATGCCCCTCGCGATGAACGTGTACGGCACGGACCGCCGCCTGCTGAAGGCGCTCGGACTGAAGTCGTACGCGGACATCTCCGAGAAGATCGGCGGGCTGCTGAAGCCCGAGCTGCCGCAGGGCTTCATCGGCGTGCGCGAGGCGTTCGGGAAGCTCGGCGCGATGACGCACGTACCGCCGAAGAAGGTGAAGTCCGGGGACGCGCCCGTGCACGAGGTCGTGCTCACCGGCGACGACGTCGACCTCGACCGGCTCCCCGCGCTCTTCACCTGGCCCAAGGACGGCGGTTCCTTCTTCAACCTGGGCCTCACCCACACCAAGGACCCCGAGTCGGGCATCCGCAACCTCGGCCTGTACCGGCTCCAGCGCCATGACAAGCGCACCATCGGCATGCACTGGCAGATCCACAAGGACAGCCGCAACCACTACCAGGTGGCCGCCCGGCGCGGTGATCGGCTCCCGGTCGCCATCGCCTTCGGCTGCCCGCCCGCCGTGACGTACGCGTCCACCGCGCCGCTGCCCGGTGACATCGACGAGTACCTGTTCGCCGGGTTCGTGCAGGGCAAGCGGATCGAGATGGTCGACTGCAAGACCGTTCCGCTCCAGGTCCCGGCACAGGCCGAGGTCGTCATCGAGGGCTGGCTGGAGCCCGGCGAGATGCTGCCCGAGGGGCCGTTCGGCGACCACACCGGCTTCTACACCCCGCAGGAGCCCTTCCCCGCCCTGAAGATCGACTGCGTGACCATGCGGAAGCGTCCGCTGCTCCAGTCGATCGTGGTCGGCCGGCCCCCGACGGAGGACGGCCCGCTCGGGCGGGCGACGGAGCGCTTCTTCCTGCCCCTCCTCAAGATCATCGTCCCGGACATCGTCGACTACCACCTCCCCGAGTCCGGCGGCTTCCACAACTGCGCGATCGTCTCGATCGACAAGAAGTACCCCAAGCACGCGCAGAAGGTCATGCACGCCATCTGGGGCGCCCACATGATGTCGCTGACCAAGCTGATCGTGGTCGTCGACTCCGACTGCGACGTCCACGACCTGCACGAGGTCTCCTGGCGGGCCCTCGGCAACACCGACTACGCCCGTGACCTCACCGTCGTCGAGGGCCCCGTCGACCACCTCGACCACTCCTCCTACCAGCAGTTCTGGGGCGGCAAGGCGGGCATCGACGCGACGAGGAAGTGGCCCGAGGAGGGGTACACGCGTGACGGCGGCTGGCCCGACATGGTCGAGTCCGACCCGGACACGGCCGCGCTCGTCGACCGCCGCTGGAAGGAGTACGGACTGTGACCTCGGCCTCCGCCGCGCTTCCGCAGCAGCCGGGACGCACGAAAGCCTTCCTGCGCCTGGTGATGATCGAGCACTCGGTCTTCGCCCTCCCCTTCGCCTACATCGCCGCCCTCACGGCGATGTACGAGTGGGACGGGAACATCCACTGGGGCCGGCTGCTCCTGGTCACCCTCGCCATGGTCGGCCTGCGCACCTTCGCCATGGCCGCCAACCGGATCATCGACCGCGAGATCGACGCCCGTAACCCGCGCACCGCCCACCGCGAGCTGGTCACCGGCGCGATGTCGGTGAAGCACGCCTGGACCGGCGCGCTGATCGCCCTCGCCGTCTTCCTGGGCGCGGCGGCCCTGCTCAACCCGCTCTGCCTGGCCCTCGCGCCCATCGCCGTGATCCCGATGGTGGTGTATCCGTACGGCAAGAGGTTCACCGACTTCCCGCAGGCCATCCTCGGGCTCGCGCAGGCCATGGGTCCGATCGGCGGCTGGCTGGCCATCACCGGATCGTGGTCCTGGGACGCCGTCGTCCTCGGCCTCGCGGTCGGCGTCTGGATCGGCGGCTTCGACCTGATCTACGCCTGTCAGGACGTCGACACCGACCGCGAGACCGGCGTGAAGTCGGTCCCGGCCCGCTTCGGCATCCCGGCCGCCATTTGGGGCGCCCGCGCCTGCCACGCCGTGACGACGGCCCTCTTCGTCTGGTACGCGCTCCTCACCGACGCCGGCGCCTTCTTCTGGCTCGGCCTGCTGATCGTGGCCGGGGCCTTCGGCTACGAGCACACCATCGTCCGCCCCCACGACCTGACCCGCCTGAACCGGGCGTTCTTCAGCGTCAACGGGTTCATCGGCATCGCGTTGTTCGTCTGCGCGCTGCTGGACCTGCTGGTGCGGGGGCTGACGGTGTAGAGCGCCGGTGCGCGGCCGGGGACTCAGCCCTGGGGCTCCTGCGGCTTGGCGTCGACCTCGCGCAGACCCTGGTCCTTGAGCCCGGTGCGCGCCTCGGTGCGGTGGCCGCGGGCGATGTAGTCCCGCACGACCACCTCGATCGCGTCCTGGGGCGAGCCGACCCCCGCCAGGACCATCACTTCCACCACGAGTTCGGCGTCGAGACTGATATTGACCTTGGCCACCGTGTCCCCCTCATCGCGTCGCACCGGCACTCTAGCCGCCCGGGGTGCGGTGGTACGTGCCCGAAGACCGGCCGGTGGGGCCTCCGACCGGTCCTGAGCGCGGACGCCTGCCGCCCGCCGGTAGGCTCGAGTTGTGAACGCAGGAGAAACGCGGCGCAGGCCTTGGATCGTGGGGGTGTCGGGGGCGTCCGGGACGCCCTACGCAGCCGCTGTGCTGCGTGCGCTTCTGACGGCGGGGGAGAGTGTCGACCTCGTCGTGAGCCGGGCCTCCCGGCTCACCCTGCTGGACGAGACCGGCATCGCCTTCCGGGACGCCCACTGGCGGGACGACCTGCGGGAATGGCTGTCCCGGGGCGCGGACGGCAAGCCGGACACGTTCACCGTCGACCTCGACGGCGTACGGCACTGGGCCGCCGGTGACCTCGCGGCCGGGCCGTCCTCGGGGTCGTATCCGAGCAAGGGCATGCTGATCGTGCCCGCCTCCACGGCCGGTGTGGCCGGGGTGGCGCTCGGGCTGTCCAAGGACCTGTTGCAGCGGGCGGCGAGCGTCACCCTGAAGGAGGGACGCACGCTGGTGGTGGCCGTACGGGAGACCCCGCTGAACGGCCAGACCCTGCGGCACCTGGTGACGCTGGACGACGCGGGCGCGATCGTGGTGCCCGCCTCGCCGGCCTTCTACGCGGGCGCGACGCACATCCAGGACCTGGTGGACTTCGTCGCCGGGCGCGTACTCGACGCGGCGGGTGTCGAGCACCGGCTCTACCGCCGCTGGAAGGGCGAACTCGGCGGCGGATCCCGCACGGACTGAGCACTTTCGCACCACCCCGGCACGTGCAGAACTTTCAGACCTCTTCAGTTCCAGTGGAAGGCTTCGATTCGATGGACGCGGTGGACAGGCAGCTCATCCAGGCCCTGAGGGAGAACGGCCGGGCCTCCTACGCGGAGCTGGGGCGCCTCGTCGGCCTGTCGGGACCCAGCGTCACCGACCGCATCAACCGGCTGGAGGCGGCCGGTGTCATCACCGGCTACCGCGCCACCGTGGACGCCGCTTCGCTCGGCCTCGGCGTCATCGCCCTGATCGGCATCTCGCTCTCCGACGCCGCCGACCACGAGGACGTGGCGCAGCGGCTGAAGGAGCTGAAGGAGATCGAGGACTGCTGGTTCATCGCCGGCGACGACTCCTTCATGCTCAAGGTCCGGGCGACCGACGTGGACGGCCTGGAGAAGATCATCCGCCGGCTGTCCGGCACCAAGGGCGTCTCCCGGACCCGTACGACCATCGTGCTCTCCACCAAGTGGGAGAACCGCGTCGGTGAGCTGCCGGAAGAGGTGGAGTAGCCGGGGCGTACGGTTGACGGGGTCTGTCCGAAGAGGTCGAAGGAAAGAGGGATCGGCATGGACGTCGGGCTCAAGCGCGAGCTGGAGGAGAAGGTCAGGGCGGGTGTGCGCCTGACCCGTGAGGACGGCATCGCGCTGTACGAGTCGGACGACCTGGCCTGGCTGGGCGGGCTGGCGCACGAGGTGCGGACGCGGCTGAACGGCGACGTCGTGCACTTCAACGTCAACCGCCACCTCAACATGACCAACGTGTGCACCGCCTCCTGCGCCTACTGCTCCTTCCAGCGCAAGCCGGGGGAGAAGGACGCGTACACGATGCGCATCGAGGAGGCGGTGAAGCTCGCCAGGTCGATGGAGTCGGAGAACCTGACCGAGCTGCACATCGTCAACGGGCTGCACCCCAACCTGCCGTGGCGCTACTACCCGCGCTCGCTCAGGGAGTTGAAGGCCGCGCTGCCGGACGTCTCGCTGAAGGCCTTCACGGCCACCGAGATCCACCACTTCGAGACCATCTCCGGGATGTCCGCCTCCGAGATCCTCGACGAGCTGATCGACGCGGGCCTCGAGTCGCTGACCGGCGGTGGCGCCGAGATCTTCGACTGGGAGGTGCGGCAGCACATCGTCGACCACCGGACCCACTGGGAGGACTGGTCGAGGATCCACCGGCTGGCGCACGAGAAGGGGCTGAAGACCCCGTGCACCATGCTGTACGGCCACATCGAGGAGCCCCGCCACCGCGTGGACCACGTGCTGCGGCTGCGTGAACTCCAGGACGAGACCGGCGGCTTCCAGGTCTTCATCCCGCTGCGCTACCAGCACGACTTCGTGGACATGAAGGACGGCAAGGTGCGCAACCGGCTCCAGGCGCGGACGCGGATGGCGACCGGCGCGGAGGCGCTGAAGACGTTCGCGGTGTCGCGGCTGCTGTTCGACAACGTGCCGCACGTCAAGGTGTTCTGGGTGATGCACGGCGTGCAGACGGCGCAGCTGGCGCTGCAGCACGGTGCGGACGACATGGACGGCTCGGTGGTCGAGTACAAGATCACGCACGACGCGGACGATTTCGGCACGCCGAACAAGCTGACCCGGGAGGACCTGCTGGACCTCATCCGGGACGCCGGGTTCCGGCCGGTCGAGCGGAACACGCGGTACGAGATCATCCGGGAGTACGAGGGCGCGGACCCGGCGCGCAGGGAGTCGCCGCAGCCGATGCGCGTGTGAAGGGGCGCTGCCCCGCCGGCCCCCGCCAGGGGGCTCCCGCCCCCTGGCCCCGGACCCGCGCCCACCCGCCACCACGCGGCCCGGCAGGTGGGAGGCGACCGGCGGGAAAGGGGCTGCGCGCGCGCTGAGGTAATGCTTACTATCGGCCTATGCCCCTTACTTTCACGTTCGATCCCGTCGTCACCCCCGAACTCCGCGACGGCGTCCTCGACCTGTGGGCCGATGTCACCAACGCCGGCGGAGCGGTCGGCTTCGTACCGCCCGTGACGCGGGAGGACATCCGCCCCGGCCTGGTGCGGCAGCTCGTGTCGATGACGGAGGAGCGCTCCCGCCTCCTTGTCGGGCACGACGAGGAGGGCAGGGTGGCCGCGACGGCGTTCCTCACCTTCAACACCCACCGCCTGATGACCCACTGGCTCTGGCTGTACACGGTGATGGTCCACCCCCGCCACCAGGGCAAGGGCTACGGCCGTGACCTGCTCGCCGCCGCCGAGGAGTCCGCCCGCACCATCGACGGGATCGAGGCGATCCGGCTCACCTGCCGCGGCGGCCTCGGCCTGGAGCGCTTCTACGCCTCCTGCGGCTACAAGGAGGTCGGCCGGGTCCCGGACGCCATCCGCGTGGCTCCCGGCGACGACCGCGACGACGTCATCATGCTGCTGCCGCTCACCTGAGGCCCGTACCCCGCTGAAAGATCCACGCCCGCTCGTGCTTCACTGGACGTCGTCCCTTTGGGGCGTTCTGACCGTACGCAGGGAAGAGTGGATGAGATGCTCCGCTACACACTGATGCGCCTCGGAGTCTTCGTGGGCTGCCTCGTGGTCGTCTGGGGCCTCGTCCACTCCGGCCTCGCCCCGCGTGGCCTCGGTGACTCCAACGGCCTGTGGATCGTCCTGCTCGCCCTGCTGATCTCGGCCCCGATCAGCCTCGTCGTGCTCCGCAAGGAGCGGGACCGGGCCTCCGAGCGGATCGTGCAGCGGGTGAACCGGGCCAAGGCCGACCTGGAGGCCAACCGCAACCAGGAGGACGCGGCCGACGAGACCGCCCGCGCGCAGGGCCAGACCTCGTAACGTCCGTCACACCCGCGCACCGCACTCGGGCGCCCCTGTTTCCGAACTGACCCGGAAACCGGGGCGCTTTGCGTTGTATGGGTGCCTTTGGTCTACCGCCTCTCAAAGCAAGGCTTTGAGGATCTCAAAGTTCAGGTGTTACGGTCTCCGGGTGAAGTCAGCAGCCGTGTTCCCCACGCCCCGGAGTGTTCCGCTCGTGGCGCGCCTGCACGTGGACCTCTGCCGGGTCACTTCCGCGAACTGTCGTCACTGACGTTCCGCGCCACCCGAGTCCCACGTCACCTTTCCTCACGCGTCCCCACAGACGGATCACAACGGAGCATGTCCGTGTCCACGAACACGCAGTTCAAGCTGCCCCTGCGCGCGCCCTTCTGGGCCCAGATACTCGTCGGCCTCGTCCTGGGCGTCCTGCTCGGCTGGCTCGCCCGCAGCCAGGACCTCTCCTGGCTCGTCACCACCCTGGAGAAGGTCGGCGGCACCTTCATCGGCCTGCTGAAGCTGGCCGTCGCCCCGCTCGTCTTCTTCGCGATCCTGGTCTCCGTCACCAACCTGCGGAAGGTCGACAACGCGGCCCGGCTGGCCTCGCGCACCCTCCTCTGGTTCATGATCACCTCACTGATCGCGGTGGCGATCGGCCTGGTCATCGGCCTGGTCACCAACCCGGGCGCCGGCACCGGCCTCACCCCGGCGGACGGCGCGCCGCCGGAGAAGGCAGGCTCCTGGATCGACTTCCTCACCGGCATCGTGCCGACCGACGTCATCACGCCGTTCACCGAACTGAACGTGCTCCAGATCGTCTTCATGGCCGCCGTCGCCGGTATCGCCGCCCTCCAGCTCGGCGAGAAGGCCCAGCCGATCCTCACCCTGAGCGAGTCCGTCCTGGAACTCCTCCAGAAGGCCCTGTGGTGGGTCATCCGCCTCGCC
Source organism: Streptomyces sp. NPDC059454 (assembly GCF_042749965.1). Taxonomy (NCBI): domain Bacteria; kingdom Bacillati; phylum Actinomycetota; class Actinomycetes; order Kitasatosporales; family Streptomycetaceae; genus Streptomyces; species Streptomyces sp. NPDC059454. The sequence goes on from NZ_JBHYVC010000007.1 coordinate 14,338, forward strand.
CCGCTCGGCACCGTCGGCCTCATCGGCAACGCCATCGCCACCTACGGCTGGGACCTGATCGGCAAGTACGCCACCTTCACCGCCGACATCTACGTCGGCTGCGCGCTCGTCCTCTTCGGCGTCTACCCGGCGCTGCTCGCGACCGTCGCCAAGGTCAACCCCGTGCAGTTCTTCAAGGGCGCCTGGCCCGCGATCCAGCTGGCCTTCGTCTCCCGCTCCTCCGTCGGCACCATGCCGCTGACCCAGAAGGTCACCGAGCGCCTCGGCGTACCGAAGGAGTACGCCTCCTTCGCCGTCCCGTTCGGCGCGACGACGAAGATGGACGGCTGCGCCGCGATCTACCCGGCCATCGCCGCGATCTTCGTCGCCCAGATCTTCGACATCCCGCTCGGCGTCGGCGACTACCTGCTGATCGCGTTCGTCTCGGTGGTGGGCTCCGCCGCCACGGCCGGCCTCACCGGCGCGACGGTCATGCTCACCCTCACCCTCTCCACCCTGGGCCTGCCCATGGAGGGCGTGGGCCTGCTCCTCGCCATCGACCCGATCCTGGACATGATCCGCACGGCGACGAACGTCGCGGGCCAGGCCCTGGTCCCGGTCATCGTCTCCGCCCGTGAGGGACTGCTCGACCGGGAGGCGTACGACTCGGTCCACGCCTCCCCGGTCGACGAGGCCCCGGCCGACGAGCCCCGGCGGGTCCCCGTGGCGGCCTGACCGTCCCCGTCCCCGGGACCGCGGACAAACGGACCCGGGGACCTCACCCACCCGTCTCTTCTCGTGCTCCGGCGGTGACTTCTCCGCACGGCACCGTTTCCGACGACCCGTCAGAAAATGTGATCGCCGATGCCGGTGGCCGCTGTTAGCCTCCTGTCGCTCGACTGTTCGATGATCGGGCACCATCAGGGGAGGGGCATTCGTTCATGTCGGAGAGATGGGGCAAGAGAGGTCTGCTGCTGGGCAGTTGCCTTGCGGCGGTGGTGGCGGGGGTGGTCACGCCCGGCGCCGCGTACGCGGCGGAGCAGGCGAATCTTCCGCCCGCCGTCCAGGACCTGCAGACCGAATTCAAGGACTGCGCGTCGGGCGACGAGCCGGCCTATGTCGGGAGCCCTCCGGTTCTCACGGCCCGGCTGACCGATCCGGCCGAGGACGACCGCATCGGATACCCGGAGCAGGTAACCGCCGAGTTCGAGATCTGGTGGTCGGACGCGAGCGGTACCGAACAGCGCCGCTCCTTCACCACCCAGCCGACCTACACGGACCGGGTCCACCGGATCACCGTGCCGTCCGACATCCCGTCCGACACGGTGATCTCCTGGCACGTCCGGGCCAACGACGGCGAGGTGAACTCCTCCTGGAGTTCCGAGGCACCCGGCGCCGCGTGCCGGTTCGTCCATGACGACGAGAGCCCGGCCGCTCCCGTCGTGAGCTCACCGGAGTACCCGGAGGAGACGTGGTGGTCCGGCGGGGTCGGCATCTACGGCAGCTTCACCATGGACTCGCCCTCGGCGGACGTCGTCGAGTACCGGTACACCTTCCTCGGCGGCCCGCAGCGCACCGTCCGCCCCGCCGAGCTCGGCGGCCCGGCCACCGTCCGTTTCGTCCCGCTGAGCAACGCCCCGCAGACTCTCAGCGTCCAGGCCCGCGACCGCTCCGGCCGGATGAGCGGGCGCACCGACTACACGTTCTACCCGAAGGCGGCGAGCGCGCCCGTCTCCCGCTGGAAGCTCGCTGACGAGGCGGGCTCCACCACGGCGGCCGCAGAGGCGGGCGAGGCGGCCCGGGCGGGACGCGGCGTGACCTTCGGCGGTCCCGTGCCCCCGGGCACCCCGCTCACCTCCACGGCCACTCTCGACGGCAGCCGTCACGGCTTCCTCACCACGGACGCCCCGGCCGTCGACAGCGGCAGGACCTTCGCCGTCGGCGCCTGGGTGCGCCCGGCTGAGGACGGCCGGTCCATGACCGTGCTGAGCCAGGACACCGCGTCCGGCACGGCCTACGCCCTGGCCCTGGAGGCCCCGCGGGACGCGGCCGCCTCCTGGTCCTTCACCCTCGGCGACGCGAAGGTCACCGGCGGCGCCCCGGAGGCCGGCGAATGGGCCTACCTCCTCGGCGTCCACGACACCGAGACCGGGTACGCCCAGCTCTTCGTCAACGGCCACGAGGTCGGCACCAAGGCCGAGGCCGCTCCGGTCAGGGCGGACGGCGCGTTCCAGATCGGCCGGATCCGCGGCGAGCACGGCTACCGGCAGCGCTGGCACGGTGACATCGGCGACGTCCGGGCGTACGACCGTCTCGTCGTCCCGAAGGAGGTGACCGAGCTGGCCCACCGCAAGCCGGACCTGCTCGGCCACTGGTCGTTCAGCACGGCCGACGACGGCACCACGCCCGAGAACAAGGGCGGTTCGCCGCTGCGGCTCGCGGCGGGCGCGTCCGTCTACCGCGGTCCGGACGACTCCTGCATCCCGGACCTCGACCCCGACTGCCCGTGGAAGCCGTACCCGCTGGTCGGCGAGGGGCACCTGGCGCTGGACGGCGAAGGCGGCCACGCGGTCCTCGACGCCCCCGTGGTGGACACCGGTGACAGCTTCACCCTCGGAGTCGTCGCCAAGATCGAGGAGGCCGAGGCCACCCGGCCGATGACGGTCCTCTCCCAGGCCGGCGAGCACACCGACGCGTTCAAGCTGCGCTACGACCCGTCGGCGTTCGCCTGGCAGCTGGTCATGCCGGAACGCGATGAGGCGGGCGCGCCGGAGACGGTCGTCGCTCAGGTCACGAGGCCGGACGGCAGCAGCGGCCATGGCACGCAGCTGACCGTCGTCTACGACGACGCGACCGACACGGTCAAGCTGTACGCCGACGGCTACACGAACACCGGAGCCACCGCCCACCTCCGCGACGGCTGGACGAGCACCGGCCCGCTCCAGGTGGGCCGCGCCCGCACGGCCGACGGCTGGGGCGAGTACCTGAAGGGCGACGTCGACGAGCTCCAGGCGTACGCGGGCGCCCTGCGCGACCGCGACGTCATCGGCCTGGGCCACGAGACCGACCCCGGCGGGGGGGGCGCCAACCGGCCGCCCGCCCCCGGTGGCCCGGGGGCCGGCCTGCGGGACGAGGGGTGCTTCCCGGCAACCACCGACAGGTGACCGTTGCCGGGAGCGCCCCTCGTCCCTGTCCGTCCGGTGGTGTGAACCACCTGGACCGCGTGCCTCGAACGACGGCGGCCGGGACCCGCGCCAGGAGACGGACCGTACGCTGTGTCCCATGGGTGCCGTGAAGACGAAGCGGATGCCGCGTGCGGTCCGTGAACAGCAGATGCTGGACGCCGCCGTACGGACCTTCGGTCAACGGGGGTACATGGCCGCGTCGATGGACGAGATCGCCGAACTGGCGGGTGTGTCCAAGCCGTTGGTGTACCTGTACCTGAACTCCAAGGAGGACCTGTTCACCGCGTGCATCCGGCGTGAGGCGACGGCCCTCACCGAGGCCGTGCGCGCCGGTGCCCGCCCGGATCTGCCGGCCGACCGGCAGCTCTGGTCGGGCCTGACGGCGTTCTTCACGCACACCGCGCGCCACCCCGACGGCTGGGCGGTGCTGCACCTCCAGGCCCGTACCCATGGTGAGGTCTTTGCCGCGGAGGTCGCCGCGATGCGTGCGGAGATCGTGGCGTTCGTGACGCAGCTCATCCTCGTCGCCGCCCGTGACGCCCACCGGGACCCGGATCTGCCCGAGCGTGAGGTCTCGGGGCTCGCGGAGGCCCTGGTCGGTGCCGCCGAGTCCCTCGCGGACTGGGCGAACACCACGCCCGGTGTCACCGCCCGGCAGTCGGCGGCGACCCTGATGAACTTCGCCTGGGCGGGCCTCGGCGACCTGATGGCCGGCCGCCGCTGGACCCCGCCGGACGACGAGTCCGGCCCGGAGGCGGCTCAGAGCGGGCTGACCTCCCCGGTGACGTGAACCCGGCCGCCGTCGCCGCGTAGTTCGAAGCGTCCGCCCTCCGCCGCGTACGTCACCGTCCCCGGCAGCAGCACCGGCGCCCGGAAGTCCGCGCGGACCTCCGCCGCGTCCGGGGTGCCGTGGGCGGCGAGGCAGCGGGCCACGGTCCACATGCCGTGCGCGATGGCGCGGGGGAAGCCGAAGAGCCGGGCGGTGAGCGGGTGCAGATGGATCGGGTTGCGGTCGCCGGACGCGGCACCGTAGCGCCGTCCGACGTCCCCGGCCAGCCGCCACTCGTCGACGGCGGGCAGGGGCTCGCGCTCCTCCTGTTCGTGCCGCGCGGGCCGGCCGGCGGTCCGGTGGCGGGCCAGATACGTGCTCCGCGACTCCCATACGACGTCCCCGCCGTCCCGCATCTCGGTGACCACGGTGGCTTCCGTGCCGCGCCGGTGCGGGGCCAGTCCGTCGACGTACACCGTCAGCCCGTACGCGCCCGTGGACGGCGTCGCCCGGTGCCGGGTGATCCGTATCGACGTGTGGACGAGGCCCAGCAGCGGGAGCGGGAAGTCCGGCCCGCTCATCAGCCGCATGGCGAGCGGGAAGCCCAGCACGTGCGGGTACGTCACCGGCAGTGCGTCCTCGCCGGCCGGGGAGCCGGCCGGGAAGCCGGCCGGGAAGCCGACCGAGCCGGCCGGGGCGCCGGTCGGGAAGCCGCACACCCGCTCGTACGCGGCGAGCCGGGCGGTGTCGACGCGCAGGGCGGGCAGCACAAGGCGGGTGCGGGGATGACTGCCGCCGGGGCGCGGGCGCTTGAAGGGCGACAGCAGGGCGCCGCGTGCGAGGAGCGGTGCGAGGGCGGGGGGTGCGGGGAGTTCGACCGTGGGTGCGGGCGTCATGGCGGTCTCACGCCCCCAGCAGGCTCTGGCCGCAGACCCGGACGACCTGCCCGTTCACCGCGCCGGAGGCCGGGTGGGCGAGCCAGGCGGTGGTCTCGGCGACGTCGATGGGCAGGCCGCCCTGGGCGAGGGAGTTCATCCGGCGCCCCGCCTCGCGGATGAACAGCGGAACGGCGGCCGTCATCTTCGTCTCGATGAACCCGGGCGCGACCGCATTCACGGTCACTCCGTGCTCGGCGAGCGCGTGCGGTGCGAGGGCGCGGACCAGGCCGGTGATGCCGGCCTTGCTCGCCCCGTAGTTGGTCTGGCCGGCGTTGCCGGCGATCCCCGCGATGGACGCCGTGGCGACGATCCGCCCGCCGCGCTTCAACGTCCCGGCGGCGAGCAGCGCGTCGGTCGTGCGCAGCACGCTCGCCAGGTTCACCTCCAGCACCGGACCCCAGCGCTCGGCCGGCATGTTGACCAGCCGCCGGTCACGGGTGATGCCCGCGTTGTGGACGAGCACGTCGAGGCCGTCGGGGAGGGCCTCGACGATGCGGGCGCCCGCGTCGGCGGCGGTGATGTCGAGGGGGAGCGCGATGCCGCCGAGCCGCTCGGCGACGCGCCGGGCGTCCGCCTCGGCCCCCGGTACGTCGAGGACGACCACCTTGGCGCCGTCCCGGGCCAGGGTCTCGGCGACCGCCTCGCCGATGCCGCGCGCGGCGCCGGTCACCAGGGCGGTACGGCCGGACAGGGGGCGCTCCACGTCGTGGGGGACGGGGGTCTCGTGCGCGCCGATCCCGATCACCTGGCCGCTGACGTAGGCGGACCTGGGGGAGAGCAGGAAGCGCAGGGTGGATTCGGCGGCGGGGGCGTCGGTGAGGCGGACCAGGTTCACGGTGATCCCCCGGCCGGTCTCCTTGCCGAGGGAGCGGGTGAAGCCCTCCAACGCCTGCTGGGCGGCGGCCTGATGGTGGTCGGCGGGGTCGAGCGGGGCGCCGAGCACCACGATCCGGCCGCTCGCGGCGACCGACCGCAGAACGGGATGCAGGGCCGCGTGCACCTCGGCGAGCCCTTCGACGTCCCGTATCCCGCTCGCGTCCAGGACGACGGCGGCGGGCCGGCCGGTGTCGTCCGGACCGAGTCCCGTACGGGCGAGGACGGGGGCGAGGCCGAGGCCGGACGTGCCGGCCGTGAGGTGGAGCAGGCCGCCGTCCAGGTCCGGCCGCTCCGGGGACCAGCGCCGCAGCGGCGCCGGCTGGGGGAGGCCCAGGCGGCGCGTGAGGAAGCGGCCGGGCGCGGTGCCGGTGAAGCTCAGATAGCGGTCGGCCATGGGGGATTCCTCCGTGCCTGCTCCGGACATGCTTACTCTGGAGTAAGGTTACCGGAGGTAATCCTATGTCACCGGTGAGGAGCAGGTCGAGATGAGCACCCCCAAGCCGGCCGCCGTCCGGCGCGTCGCGGTCATCGGCGGCAGCCGTGTCCCCTTCGCCCGCTCCGACGGCCCCTACGCCACCGCCTCCAACCAGGAGATGCTCACCGCCGCGCTGGACGGCCTGGTCGAGCGGTACGGACTGCGGGCGCCGGGCGAGGTGGGCGAGTTCGTCGCCGGGGCGGTCCTCAAGCACAGCCGTGACTTCAACCTCGCCCGCGAGACCGTCCTCGGCTCGACGCTCGACGCCCGCACCCCCGCCTACGACATCCAGCAGGCCTGCGGCACCGGACTCCAGGCGGTCGTCGCCGCCGCCAACAAGATCGCCCTCGGCCAGACGGAGGCCGCGATCGCCGGCGGCGCCGACACCGCGAGCGACGCGCCCCTCGGCGTCAACGACGACCTGCGCAAGGTGCTGCTCCGGGCGCGGCGCGCCACCTCGCTCGGGGGCCGTCTGAAGGCGCTGGCGAAGGTGCGCCCGGGCCACCTCGTCCCCGACATCCCGCGCAACGCCGAACCGCGCACGGGTCTGTCCATGGGCGAGCACGCCGCGGTCACCGCCCGCGCCTGGGGCATCACCCGCGAGGCCCAGGACGAACTGGCGGCCGCCAGTCACCAGCGGCTGGCGGCGGCGTACGAACGCGGCCTGCTGACGGACCTGGTGGTGCCCTTCCGGGGTCTGGCCCGCGATCAGAACCTGCGCCCGGGGTCGACGGTGGAGAAACTCGCCACGTTGAAACCGGTGTTCGGCCTCGACGCACCCGACCCCACCATGACGGCGGGCAATTCGACCCCGCTCACGGACGGCGCGGCGCTGGTGCTGCTCGCGAGCGAGGAGTGGGCGGCGGAGCGGGGCCTGGAGCCGCTGGCCTACCTGACCGCGTACGAGACGGCCGCCGTGGACTTCGTGCACGGGGACGTCGCCGGCGGCGAGGACGGCCTGCTGATGGCACCCGCGTACGCGGTCCCGCGCATGCTGGAGCGCGCCGGCCTCGGCATGGCGGACTTCGACCTGATCGAAGTGCACGAGGCGTTCGCCTCCCAGGTGCTGGCCACGCTGGCCGCCTGGGAGAAGCGCGGCCTCGCGCCCGTCGACCGCTCACGGCTGAACGTGGCGGGCTCGTCCCTGGCCACCGGCCACCCCTTCGCCGCCACCGGCGCCCGCATCGTGGCGACCCTGGCGAAACTCCTCGCCGAACGGGACGCCCCCGCACGCGGGTTGATCTCGGTCTGCGCGGCGGGCGGACAGGGGGTGACGGCGATCCTGGAGCGTACGTGAGTGACCCTCACGTAACCTCCGACATTGCACACGCCCGGCCCGGGACCCTCCCCGTACCCGCACGAACCTTCCACGTCGGAGCCGTACGATCCCGGCACGACCGGTGGTGGACCCGTCCCCGGGAACCACCGGTGAGCGCCTCGGCGTGCGAGGCACGTACGTCGTGGCATCACGCAGTTCCCCCGCACGCCCCAGGAGCCGCCCGTGTCCACCACCTCTTCCTCCGCCCTCGACGACGACGTCCACGGAGCACCCGTCCTGGTCGAGCCGGCGACCCGGCGGCTGGACGGCGTCGTACGGGAGGCGTCCGTACCGCCGCTCGCCCGGCAGGCGCGGCACGGATCGCTCGCCGACCTGCCGTTCGAGAACGCGGACACGGCGCCGGACGCGGTGGTGCTCGGCCGGAAGACGGCGGACGGCAGGTGGCGGGATGTCACGGCGGAGCGATTCGCCGCCGAGGTCCTGGCCGTCGCGAAGGGGCTGATCGCCGAGGGACTGGTGCCGGGCGACCGGATCGCCGTCATGGCCCGCACGATCTACGAGTGGACCGTCCTCGACTTCGCCGCGTGGGCCGCCGGACTGGTCACCGTCCCGGTCTACCCGACCTCCTCCGGCTTCCAGGCCCGCTGGATCCTGCACGACTCCGGCGCGGCCGCCCTGGTCACGGAGACCGCGGGCCAGGCCGCCGCCCTCGGCCCCGAGCTTGTGCACCTCCCCGGCCTGCGGCGGGTGTGGGTCGTGGAGAAGGGCCACGTCGACGCCCTGGCGGAAGCCGGAGCGCACCTGCCGGACGCCGAGGTGGACGTACGCCGGGGCATGCTGGGCCCCGACACCCTCGCCACCCTCGTCTACACCTCGGGCACCACCGGACGTCCCAAGGGCTGCGCCCTCACCCACGGCAACTTCTTAGCCGAGGTGGACAACGCCATCGAGCTGCTCTACCCCGTCTTCAAGGCCCGGACCAGCGAAGAGGCATCCGTCCTCCTCTTCCTGCCGATGTCCCACGTCTTCGGCCGGATGGTCGCCGTCGCCTGCGTACGCGCCCGGGTGCGCCTCGGCCACGCGCCGAGCCTGGCCGCCGAGGACCTGCTGCCCGACCTGGCGAGCTTCCGGCCCACCTGCCTGCTGGCCATCCCGTACATGCTGGAGAAGGTCTTCAACACCGCCCGCGCCAGGGCGGAGGCGGGCGGACGGCTGACGGCCTTCGACCGCGCGGTGTCGGTGGCCCGCCGCTACGGCGAGGCCGTCGAGGCCTGCCGGGCCGGGGAGGGGACCGGTCCGTCCCGCCCCCTGAAGACGGCCCGCGCCTTCTACGACCCGCTCGTCTACCGCAGGATCCGCAACGCCATGGGCGGCAGGGTGCGGTACGCCATCTGCGGCGGCTCCCCGCTCGGCCGCCGCCTCGCCGCGTTCTACGCCGGTGCCGGCATCGAGATCTTCGAGGGCTACGGCCTGACGGAGACCACCGGCGCCGCGACGGTGACACCCCCGCTGAAACCCCGGCTGGGTACGGTGGGCTGGCCGTTGCCGGGGACGCGGATCCGCATAGCGGCGGACGGCGAGATCCTGATCGCCGGCGACCACGTGCTGCGCGGCTACTGGGACCCCGGGGCGGGCGGGGTCGTGCCCGCCGCCCCCGACGGCTGGCTGCACACCGGCGACCTCGGCGAGCTGGACGACGAGGGCTATCTGACCATCACGGGCCGCAAGAAGGAGCTGATCATCACCTCCGGCGGCAAGAGCGTCGCCCCGGCCCCGCTGGAGAACTGGCTCCGCTCGCACCCGTTGATCTCCCAGGTCATGGTGATCGGCGACAACCGCCCCTACGTCTGCGCCCTCATCACCCTCGACCCCGCCGGCCTCACCCACTGGCGCCGCATGAACGGAAAACACCCCGTGCCGCCGGAACTCGTCACCGACGACGAGGACCTGTACGCGATCCTGCAGCGCGCGATCGACGAGGCCAACAAGATGCTCTCCCGCCCGGAGTCGATCCGCCGTTTCACCGTCCTCCCGGTGGACTTCACGGAGGAGGCGGGACATCTGACCCCGTCGATGAAGCTGCGTCGCGAGGAGATCCTGCGGGACTTCGCGGGGGAGGTGGAGGGGCTGTACGGGGGGTAGGCCCAAGTCAGTCCGTCGCCGCGCGGGCGATCAGGAACGCCTGGGGGGTCGACTCGCCCTGGTCCGTGTCGGCCGCGCGCACCGTGTGCTGGACGAGGGTGAAACCGGCCGCCTCCAGGAGCGCCGTGATGCGTTCGGGGCGCAGCCGCCGGAAGTCGAGGGTGACCGGGTGGCCCCAGGGGCGGTCGTGGCGGCGGGGTTCGTCGCCGGACTGGAAGGCGAGCAGCAGATGGCCCCCGGGTGCCAGGACCCGACGGAACTCGGCGTAGAGGGACGGCAGTTCGTCCTGCGGGGTGTGAATGGTGGAGTACCAGGAGACCACGCCGGCGAGGGTGCCGTCGGGGAGGTCCAGGCTCCGCATCGAGCCCTGCTCGAAGCGCAGGTGGGGATTCTCGCGGCGGGCGATCGCGAGCATCCCCTCCGACAGGTCGAGGCCGAAGACGGCGAGGCCGAGGGAGGCGAGATGCGCGGTCACCCGGCCGGGACCGCACCCCAGGTCGGCCACCCGGCCGCCCTCGCCGACCAGTTCGGCGAAACCGGCCATCAGCGCCCGGTCCAGGGGCATGACGGAGAGGGAGTCGCGGAACCGGGCGGCGTAGTCCTCGGCGATGGCGTCGTAGAAGGTGCGGGTGGCGACTACGTGATCGGCGTCGGCGTCGGCGTCGGTGGTGGTCATGGACGGGGACCCTACCCGTCTCCGCCGACAACCCCGGGGGCATGGGGTGAATCCGGCCTCGCGCCCTTCGTGACCGGGCGGGCACGAGCCGGACACACCCCGCCGTGCCCGTTCGGCTCGGGTGACGGTCACGCGGTCCCTGTGCCCCTCCGGCCTGGGCGACGGCTACCCGATCCCCATGTCCCGCAGTGTCGCCGTCGTGGCCGCCGCCCCGAGGACGACCACCGGGAACGGTGCGCGTCGCCAGGCCAGTACGCCGCCCACCAGTACCCCGGCCGGACGCGCCCACCCCGCGAACCCTCCGCCCTCGGTGAGCGCCCCCGTCGCCAGCAACGCCACCAACAGGACCACCGCACCGGCGGACAGCAACTCCCGTACCCGGGCCGGCAGTTCCACCCGCCCGTGCAGTGCGGGCCCGACCAGCCGGAAGGCGTACGTCCCGGCCGCCAGCACCAGGATCACCGCGACCGTCGCGCTCATACCGACCGCCCCCGCCCGCGCCCTTGTCCCTGCCGACGTCCGCGCGGCACCAGCCCCGCCAGTGCCACCAGCACCGGCACGCCCGCCGGCACCACCGGTGTGACCGCAAGGGCCAGCGCCGCTCCTGGCAGCGCGGCCCGGCGGACGCCGGCGTCCTCGCGCAGGGCGGGAAGGACGAGGGCGGCCAGTACGGCGGGGAAGGCCGCGTCCAGTCCGTAGCGCGCCGTGTCCCCCAGCGCGCTGCCGGCCAGCGCGCCCGCCAGCACCCCGGCGTTCCACACGGCGAACATCCCCAGCCCCGAGATCCAGAACGCGGCCCGTCGCCGTGCCGGGTCCCGCTGGGCCAGGGTGAAGGCCACCGTCTCGTCGGTCACCAGGTGCGCCCCGACCAGGCGGGCGAGCCTTCCCGGGCCGATGTGCTCGGCGACGGCGAGGCTGAAGGCGGCCGTCCGGGTGTTGAGCAGCAGCCCCGTGACCGCCGCCGCGACCGGACCGCCCCCGGCCAGCAGCACGCCCACCGCGCTGAACTGGGCGGAGCCCGCGTACACCACCAGCGACATCACCACCGGCACCCACACCGGCAGCCCACCGGCGACGGCGATCGCCCCGAACGACACGCCGACGACGCCCCCGGCCAGACAGACCAGGGACACGTCCCGGAGCAGATCGGGGTCGAGGAAGCCGGGAGGTGTTCGCTGTACCGAACGCATGTTTCCTACCATGGACAGAAGAACTCGCGTTCGTCAAGACGAACGATCGTACCGCTGGAGCGAACAACATGACCGAAGGCCCCCCGCCCCGCCTCCCCCTCGACTGGATCGCCGCCGCCCTGCGCCGCGAACGCGTCCGCGCCGGCCTCTCCCTCTCCGAGCTGGCCAAACGCGCCGGAATCGCCAAGTCCACGCTGTCCCAGCTGGAGGCGGCGAGCGGAAATCCGAGCATGGAGACGATCTGGGCGCTGGCGGTGGCGCTCGGGGTGCCGTTCAGCGCGCTGGTGGAGCCGCCGGCGCCGCCCGTGCGGGTGATCAGGGCGGGGCAGGGGCCGGCCGTGCACTCCGAACAGTCCAGTTACGTCGCCACCCTGCTGTCGGCGAGCCCGCCGGGCGCGCGGCGCGACATCTACGCCGTGGGACTGGAACCGGGGACCGTACGCGCCTCCGAGCCGCACATTCCGGGGACCGTGGAGCACATCGTGGTCAGCGCGGGCCGGGTGAAGGCGGGACCGGGCCAAGAGAGCGCGGAACTCGGCCCGGGGGACTACATGACGTACCGCGGGGATGTGCCGCACGCGTACGAGGCGCTGGAGACCGGAACGAAATTCGTACTGATCATGCAGCACGTATGAGGGGAATTCCCCGAATGTTCACCGGGGCATTTCGGCGGCGCGAGAGGAGTGCGAGGGGAACGGAAGGGAAAGGCAGGAGCCCCGTCGCCTGACGGCGCGGGGCTCCTTGGGTACTGCTGGTCGTTCCCGGATCGGCGAGGATCAGACCGGGGTGACGTTCTCCGCCTGCGGGCCCTTCGGGCCCTGGGTGACGTCGAAGCTCACCTGCTGGTTCTCCTCAAGGGAGCGGAAGCCGCTCGCGTTGATCGCGGAGTAGTGGACGAAGACGTCGGGGCCGCCGCCTTCCTGGGCGATGAAACCAAAGCCCTTTTCGGCGTTGAACCACTTCACGGTTCCGGTAGCCATAAGCCCTCCTTGGGCCCAAAGGGTTGCCCTGCTCCAGAACCAGCAAGTGTGAAGACTATTCCGCACAAGTGCATCCGTCTGAGAACGACGAGAGCCCGCGGTCACATGCTCCGCAGGCTCTGTACTGCAAGGGAAACCAAACTGCAACTTGCGGAAGAGCCTAGCACGCACGCTCCCGAATGCAATAGAGGTCAAGATCACGTCACCCGAATGTTTGAACACCCCGTCCGTCACGGGCGTCCGGTCGAACGCACGGGTGATCGGGGGGTGAGGGGGCGAAGGTCCGTCCGACCGGTACGAGGGCTAGCCTCACGATGTGGACAATCCTCGCACCCGGCCGCGCGTCGGCCACATCCAGTTCCTGAACTGCCTGCCCCTGTACTGGGGGCTCGCGAGAACGGGCACGCTCCTCGACTTCGAGCTGACGAAGGACACCCCGGAGAAGCTCAGTGAGCAGCTGGTGCAGGGCGACCTCGACATCGGGCCGATCACCCTCGTCGAGTTCCTCAGACACGCCGACCGGCTGGTCGCCTTCCCCGACATCGCCGTCGGCTGCGACGGCGACGTGATGTCCTGCGTGATCGTCTCGCAGGTCCCGCTGGACCGGCTGGACGGAGCACGGGTCGCCCTCGGGTCGACCTCCCGCACCTCCGTACGCCTCGCCCAGCTCCTCCTCGCCGAGCGGTACGGCGTACGGCCCGACTACTACACCTGCCCGCCCGACCTGAGCCTGATGATGCGGGAGGCCGAGGCCGCCGTCCTCATCGGCGACGCGGCCCTGCGCGCGAACATGCTCGACGGGCCCCGCTACGGGCTCGACGTGCACGACCTGGGCGCGCTGTGGAAGCAGTGGACGGGCCTGCCGTTCGTCTTCGCGGTGTGGGCGGTGCGCCGCGACTACCTGGAGCGCGAGCCGGTCATCACCCGCAAGGTGCACGAGGCCTTCCTCGCCTCCCGCAACCTCTCCCTGGAGGAGGTCGGCAAGGTCGCCGAGCAGGCGGCCCGCTGGGAGGCCTTCGACGAGGCGACCCTGGCGCAGTACTTCACCACCCTCGACTTCAGCTTCGGCGCCCCGCAGCTGGAGGCGGTCGCCGAGTTCGCCCGCCGGGTGGGGCCGACGACGGGCTTCCCGGCGGACGTGAAGGTCGATCTGCTCCAGCCCTGAGGCCGCGGGCGGCCCGCCCACTACCCTGCTGGAAGGTTCCGGCGTACGGGCGTGACGGGGGAAGAGGTGGACGCCATGCGGCCGCTCGAAGTGGACGAGCCCACGGTCGTGGGCCCCTACCGGCTGCTCGGCCGGCTCGGCTCCGGCGGCATGGGCCGGGTCTACCTGGGCCGCAGCGCCGGGGGCCGCACGGTCGCGGTGAAGATCGTGCACCCGCACTTCGCGCTGGACGAGGAGTTCCGTGCCCGCTTCCGCCGCGAGGTCGACGCCGCCCGCCGGGTCGGCGGCGCCTGGACGGCCCCCGTCCTGGACGCCGACCCCGACGCCCGGGTCCCCTGGGTCGCCACCGCCTACGTGGCCGGTCCCTCCCTCGCCGCGGCGGTCACCGACACCGGCCCGCTGCCCACGCCCACCGTACGGGCGCTGGGCGCGGGGCTGGCCGAGGCGCTGACGGCCGTACACGCGCTGGGCCTGGTGCACAGGGACGTGAAGCCGTCCAACGTCCTCCTCACCCTCGACGGCCCCCTCCTGATCGACTTCGGCATCGCCCGCGCCACTGGGGGTACCTCCCGGACGAAGTCCGGGGGAGGCACGGCGTCCCTCACCTCCACCGGCGTCTCGATCGGCTCACCCGGCTACATGTCCCCCGAGCAGATCCTCGGCAAGGGCGTGACGGGCGCGGCGGACGTCTTCTCCCTGGGCGCCGTCCTGGCGTACGCGGCCACGGGCAGCCCTCCGTTCCCCGGCGACTCCTCGGCGGCCCTGCTGTACAAGGTCGTGCACGAACCGCCCGAACTGGGAGAGCTGGACGGCGAACTGCGCGAACTGACGGAGTCCTGCCTGGACAAGGACCCGTCGGCCCGCCCGGCCCCGGCCGAACTGGCCCACCGCCTCGCCCCCGAGGGCGGCGCGGCCCGCCTGGTGACGGCCGGCTGGCTCCCGGGAACCCTGGTGGAACAGGTGAGCCGGAGCGCGGTGCGGTTGCTGAACCTGGAGGCGGCGGGGGAGGGACCGTCGGGGCCGGTGGGGTTCAGCAGGCCGTCGGTGGGGGAGGCGTCGGCGGGCGGAGGCTTCGGCGGTCCGTCCGCGGGCGGCTCTTCGGCGCCCGGAGTCGCGCCAGGTGCCGTGCCCGGAGTCGCGCCAGGTGCCGTGCCCGGTGCGTTCGGTCCTCCGCCGGCCGGTGACTCCCCGCCGGCCGGCGCGGCGTCCGGGGCCTTTGGCCCGCCGCCCGTGATGCCGGGGGCACAGTGGCCGGGCGCGGCAGCCGTCCCCGGGCCACGCGACGCCCCGTCCCCCGCACCCGTGTCCCCGCACCCGCCGACCCAGCCGGGGGACCGGGTCGGCCCCGGGAAACTCTCCGTCTCCTTCGCGGCCACCTCCTCCCCCGACCGCGGCGGCCGGGGCAGACGCGTCAGCTGCACGGTCGCCCTCGCGGTGGCGGGCGCGCTGGCCGCGGTGACCGTCGGCTCCGTGTTCGTACGCGACCTGCTGCCGGGCGGCTCCTCGGACGACGGCCCCTCGAGTTCCGACGGCGGATCCCGGCCCGCGGCACCGCCCACCACGGTTCCCGCCGCCTACCTCGGCACCTGGGAGGGCCAGGCCAACTCCCGCGAGAGCATCGCCATTCCGCTCGGCACGTTCCGGGTGACGCTCAAGCAGGCCAAGGTGGGCGAACAGGTGGGCACCCTCCGGCACACGGACATCTTCGGCGGCGTCTGCGACGACGTCCTCACCCTGAAGCAGGTCACGGAGAAACAGCTCGTCACGACCTCCGTCGGCGCGAAGTCCAACCGCGACGTCTGCAACCAGGCCGAGCACACGGTCCGCCTCACCCCGGCCGGCGACGATCTGGTGTACGAGTCGGACAGCAAGGAGTCGGGGTCGCCGAAGGCCCGGTTGTCGAAGGTCGGCTAGCCGGAGCGGGCTCGGAAGCCTCCGCGGACGAGCCGGACCTGCCGCTGTACTTCACGGCCACACCGATCAGCAGCACGATCACGGCCAGCGTCGCGGCAAGTCCCACCACCCACAGATACGGGTACCGCTCATGCGTCCAGCACGGCCCGCCCACGCCGTAGCACCTGCTGCCCCAGTCCGACCGGTGCTTGGGCCGCGCGTACGCACCGATCACGCCCGCGACCAGGTAGCAGGCGGCCAGCCCGGGCAGCGAGGCGGCGGCCCAGGCCAGCGAGCGCGGCTTGCTCTTCTTCCAGGTCATCCGGGTCAGTGGGACGACCCAGGCGAGGAAGACCAGGGGCACGAGCGCCCCGACCGTCGCGGCGAAGGCGTACGCCCCACCCGGCCAGCCGGGCGCCAACTCGCCCCAGACGTCGTGACCCCAGTGCATCTTGAAGAAGACCAGCGGCATGATCAGGAGAACGAAGCCGGGCAGCACCAGACACCCGAACGCCTTCTCCCCGACCGTCATCCTCTTCTTCGCCCCGGACGCCGGCCTCCCCGGCCGGTGCTCGTACCGCAGGGACGACCCGGCCGCCTTCCGCCGCCCCGGCTTCGCCGATCCGCCGCTCACCCCGGCACCACGACCGTCCGCAGCTCTCCGTCCCCGAGGTGGAGCATGCCCTTGCCCGGAACCACCTGCCCGCCGACCATCCCGCGGGACAGCCGTACGCCGATGAGGTCGCCGCTGGACGACTCCTGCGGGGAGAGCAGAATCCCGCGCCGGGCCTTCTTCGCGTCGACCTGCCAGCCGGAGAAGCCGCTGCACACGTCCTCCTCGTCACCGGCGATGACCAGGGCGAGCCCTCGCTCGGCGCCACGTGAGATCAGCTTCTTCATCTGACTCTCGGCGTCGCAGTCCTCCAGGATCTCCCCGTCGTCGATGAGCACGGCGATCGGCTCGTCGGTCGACGCCCCGTCGATCAGCTCCTCGAACTCGTCCTCGTCGATGTCGTCACCGGTGAAGACCTTCAGCACACCCTCCGTGCCGTCGAGCCGACGCAGCGGGGACTGGCGCGGGGCGGCGACCACCAGGCGGGTGCCGTGCGCGAGGAACGACTGCGCGAAGTTCATCAGCACCGTGGAACGGCCCGACTTGGCAGGACCCGCGATGACGAACGCCGGTACGCCGTCGGCGAGATCGGGCCCGAAGCCGACGATCTCGTCGCCGCCGATACCGGCCAGCCCCCACAGCCTGGACCGGGACCCCTCCGGGTCGCGCAGCTCCCACGCCTCCGGGAAGGAGATCCGGCTCGGCAGGCTGTCCACCCGGAACGGCCTCCGCCCGCGCGGCACTTCGGCGTCACGGGCGGCCGCCGCCTCACCGATGGCCGTGAGCGCCGCCGCCTGGCCCTGACCGGTGGTGTCCTCGGAGAGCAGCGCGAACTGCGTCTCCGTACCCGCCTCGTTGCGGAAGGCGCGGCCCGGCGGGATCTCCTCCGGCACCTTGCGGGCCGGGATGCCGAGCGAGGAGAAGTCGCTGCGGTCGGCCAGCCGCAGACCGTACTTGTCCTCGGTGAGGGAGGCGATCCGGCCGACGAGCAGCGTCCGGTCACCGGTGAGGACGAGGTGGATGCCGACGCTCGCACCCTCCCGCATCATCGTCTGCAACTCGTCGGTCAGCGAACCGTGGTCGATCTCACCGAGCGTGGGCACCCAGCCCTCCCAGCGGTCCAGCAGCACCACGATGTGCGGCAGCCGCTCCTCCTCGGCGACCGCGGCCCGCTGCTCGCCGATGTCCGCGAACCCCTTGTCCGCCAACAGGTCCTGGCGGCGCGAGAGTTCGCCCTTGAGCCGGTTGACGAGCCGGATCACCCGCTCGGTCTGGTTGCGGCCGACGACCGCGCCGCAGTGCGGCAACCGGGTCAGCGCGTTCAGCGCGCCGTTGCCGCAGTCGATGCCGTACAGGTGGACGTCGGCGACGGAGTGGGTGCGGGCCAGGGAGCCCGCGATGGTGCGCAGCACCTGCGAGCGGCCACTGCGCGGGGCACCGCCGATCATCAGATGGCCGAAGCCGGCGAAGTCGACGACGACCGGGCGGCGGGCCTGGTCGCCCGGCAGGTCCTCGACGCCGAACGGGGCGGGCGGCAGCTTGCCCGGCGCGAGGGCGACAGCCGGCACCTCGACGTCGTCGAGCAGCAGCGTCTCGTCCAGCGCGGGCAGCCACGGGCTGTGCTGGGCCGGGATGCCGAGCGCGCTGTTGGCCTCGCGCACGGCGTCGACGAGCACCTTCAGGTCGGTGATCTCGTCGTCCTCGCGCGCCTGCGACTTGGGCTTGGCGAGCGCCGCACGCCCGAGGTCCTCCCAGGTCAGCGGTCCCACCCAGGGCGCGAGGGCGGCCGGGTCCGCCGCCCCGGGCCGCCGGCCACCGACCCGCCCCGACTGGAACGGCACCAGGGAGGCGTGACCGAGCCGCGCGTACGCCCGGCCCGGAGTGCTCTTCGCGATGTGCCCGGCCTCGGGCGAGTCGATGACGTCCGTCGACTCACCGGCGTCCGTCACCCGCAGGGCGATCCGGAGGTTGGTGTTGGCACGGATCTCCGGAGACACGACACCACTCGGCCGCTGTGTGGCGAGCAGCAGGTGGATACCGAGGGAACGCCCTCGCTGCGCGATGTTCACGAGACCCGTCACGAAGTCCGGCAGATCACGCACCATCGACGCGAACTCGTCGATCACGATGAGCAGCCGCGGCACGGGCGCGTGCGACGGATCCCGCCGCACCAGATCCTGGTAGTCCTCGATGTCCTTGGCGTCCGCGGCGGCCAGAATGTGCTCGCGCCGCTTGAGCTCGGCGCCCAGCGACTCCAGCGCCCGTTCCACGAGATGGGCGTCGAGGTCGGTCACCATGCCGACGGTGTGCGGCAGCTTCACACAGTCCTTGAAGGCGGAACCGCCCTTGTAGTCGACGAGGACGAACGTCATGTTCTCCGGCGTGTTGGCGACGGCCAGCGCGGCGACGATCGTCTGCAGCAGCTCGGACTTACCGGAACCGGTCGTACCGGCGATGAGCCCGTGCGGCCCGTCCTTGCGCATGTCGATGCCGAACGGCCCGTCGTACGACTCACCGATGACGGCGAGCGTCGACTGCCCGCCCATCCGCCACCGGGCGCTGATCGCGTCGGCCGTCGGCGGCTCCAGCTGGAGCACGTCGAGGAGTCGGCTGGAGCCGGGCAGCGCCGAGTCCTCCGTCTCTCCGCTGATGTCGCGCAGCGGCGACAGCGAACGGGCCAGCCGCAGACACCAGGCCGGCGGGACGAAGTCCGGCCGCACGTCCTTGATCCGTTCCGCTCCCGCCTCCTCGACGCGCAGCCGCAGCCGGTCCGCCCGCTGGGCACGGCCGGTCTCGGGCGCGCCGGTGTGCCAGGCATGGAAGGAGGGGAACCCGCCGCTCACCTGCTGTGGCCGGTCCTGCTGCTGTCGCTGTTCCCGGTCGTCCTCCTCGGCCCTGGGCTCGGCGACGACGAACGCCTGGCACTCACCCGGCAGGAACCGCTCCTCGGCGTCGAGACAGAGGGCGTACACGGACACGGACGGCCCCTCGCGCAGCAGCCGCACCACACCGGGCAGCGACCGCAACCGCCGCGAGCCGTCCCACACGACGACGATGTCCGGATCGCTGAACGTCGTGCCCTGCGCACGCGCCTGCTCGGCGGCCTTCTTGCGCGCGTCGAGGATCTGCGTCAGCTCACCGATACGGGCGCCGACGGTCTCGGCGTCGGTACCGATGAGGACGTTGACGTCCTGCCCGCCGGACGGCCGCGCGTGCGGCAGCCACCGCATCCAGTCCCAGGACGGCTGCGCGGAGTTCTCGCTCAGCACGTAGAACTGCACGTCCATCGGGCTGTGCAGCGCGGCGGTCTGCGCCACCGCCCACCGCCCGAGGGCCCGCGCGGAATCACCGGGCCCCGCCACACCGATCACCCCGAGCGAACGCAGGTTCAGCGCGACGGGCGCGTCCTCGATCTTCCAGGTCACCTGACGCCGGTGGTCGTCCTGCTCGGGGTCGTCGAGCACCACCTCGGACGGCAACCGCCCCGTCCCGAACCGCAGCAGCAGATGATCCCGGTCGGTCCGCCGCCGCTCCCACAGCCGGGTCCGCGGCCCGGTACCCATCGACAGCACGGTCGCCGGATCGGGAATGGCGTGCCGCCGGTCGTTCCGTTCCTGGACCAGCGCCTCCTGCGCGTCCTTCTCGATCCGCTCCTTCTGCTCCTCGTACTCCTTGACCTGCTTGGCATGGGACTTGCGCCCGTGCTTCTTGTCGTTGAAGTAGTTGGCGAAGAGCAGGATGGGGCTGAGCCCCGCCATGATCAGGTAGTACCAGCGCTGGAAGATCGCCACCATGACGACCGCACCGACGAGCGGCGTCAACGCCATCAGCCACGGCAACGGCCGGGCCTCGTACTCACGGGGCGCCGACGGCAGCCGGAAGTTCGTCTGCCGCTCGGCCGGACGCAGCCGGGGCGGCCGGTTGTAGTCGAGCCCCACCCCGTCGTCCGACCACTTGAGAGCGGCGTTCGGGGGCGTGTAACGGGCCAGCTCGAGAAGGGTGTTGCCGAGTCCGATCTGCGCACCGAGGGGCCAGTCGAACCGGTCGGCCTTCTTGCCGGCGGACTCCTCACCGCCCTTACGGCGCCTCTTGCGTCCCTTGCTCTCCTTGTCGCCCTCTTCCTCCTCGGGGCCGGCGATCGGCTTCCCGTCGAGGGTGACGCCCTCCTCGTCGCAGTGGAGGGCGACCTGACACGTCCCGTCGGTGGCGACGGAGAGGGTGAGCGCCCGGCCGTCGACCTCGGGATCGTCGACCCGGACGTACGAGGCCGCCCCGCTGCCGATGTCGTACCGCCCCACCCCGAGCCGGTGCACGAACCCGGCGGCCGGCCCGCCGACGACCCGCAGCTCGACGAGCCCGGACGGCTCCCCGGGCAGGCACCCGGAAGGGTCCTGGAGCGACACGACGGCCCCGTCACGCAACGGCGACCCGACGACGGTGGCGCCGGGATCGACGGCGTACCCGTCCACGTACACGGTGGGCGCACCGTCCGCGGGAACCTGCCCCTGGTGCCCGATGGGAATGACCTGCGCCCCGCCGCGCCCGACCTGCGCGGCCAGCTCCTGCGCGATGTCCCCGACAGTGGACTCGGGATCGGCATCGAGTACGACGTCGGCGGCGTCCCCGCCGAACGGATCGACGACGGTCAGAGTCAGGCGCACGCTTGTCCTCCCCAGGCCCCGTGACCGCTTCCACCCCGCAAGTCACAGTCCCGCCGACGATATCGGCTCACGCACGGTCCGGGGCAGCCGGGGAGCACGCCCGCAATTCCCGGCAGCAACGGCACGCACGGCTTCACACCGGCGCCTTCACAAAGCGGGGATGTGCCACCACAGTTCGCCCCCGTAAGCTGCTGCCGCAAGAGCGGACGATCGCACCGGCGGCCCCGGCGGCCCCGTGCCGACCGTTCCGCAAACAGGGAGCCACGGGGGTTGGCCCTGCGGCATTGCGAGAGGGAGCGGCTTCATGGCCAAGGACCTTGACATCACATACCAGGACATGCGGGAAGCTGCCAAGCATGTCGTGAAGGAGAAGGAGAAGCTCCAGGAGAAGCTGGACGCCCTCCGCAAGTACATCAACAACCTGGTCAACTCCGGCTACGTCACGAAGTCCTCCTCCAAGGCCTTCGACGAGAACTTCGACGAGTTCACCAACGGCGCGAAGACCACGCTCGACGGCCTGGACGGCATGGGCGACTACCTGACCATGGCCGCCGACAAGTTCGAGCAGATCGACGACGAACTGGCGAAGGCCGCCCGCAAGTAAGGGCGCGGTGCCGCCCCGGTGCGTTCGGACGCCGAACGCACCGGGGTCCGTCAGTTGTCGGGGGACGGATGCCGAAGCGCGTACATGTGAAGCTCGCTGCGGAGCTCCTCCGTGTCGACGCGCAGCCAGGAGCCGTCACGGAAGCGGATCAGCAGGATCCGCGTCTCGAACTCACCGGAGAAGGGGTCGACCAGCGTGGCTTCGTCGGCGGACAGGCGAGCGACGACCTGCATGTGCTTCTCCCGTCCCGTGCTGACGCGTTGGGGTGGAGCCGCGAGGACGATCCCGTCCGGGGTCGCGAGCAGCAGTCGCTCGTGGTGGGTGGAGTGGCCGTACCAGCGCAGCAGGAACTGCCCGGCGTCGCCGTGCCAGTTGCCGTCGAATACGTTGTCGAGGCCTTGTTGGTCGATGATGACGTCCCGACGCTTCTCATCCTCCTTCTTGGCTCGCCGTCGCTCCTTCACTTCCTTCGTGTCGAGGAAACGCTTGACGGCTTCCTCCGCCTCAGCCAGGAGGCTCAGCAGCATGACGAGCGGTATGAAGGGCGCACCGAGTACCGTGCCGATCATGGCCAGTGGGGGGAGCCTGGCGGGGCGGAGCCGAGGGTTGCCCGCAGCCTGGAGGACATCTGCGGGAGGCTGCGGGATCTTGCCGATCCAGCACCATTCGCCCGCCTCGGCGTGGATGCCGAGGCGGTCCGTCAGTACGTCCTGTTTAGTCCTACGTGTCACGTTAAGGCTTTCCCTGCGTCGGTGGGACGCTGGTCCTGCGTCCGCCTGACCGGTCACTCCGGGTTGGGGTTGAGCCAGAGACTGCGGGCGAAGTCATCGAAAACATCCAGATTCGTTGCCAACCAGCCGACTTCGTCAGTCACCGTGCGAACTGACGCGTAGAGTTGGTGTTCCTCGGACCACCACCCGTAGTTGAGAGAAACGCCCAAGCCGTCTTCGTCACTGAAATACTGAAGGCAACGCAGCCCAGGGCCGATCCGGTCGGAGTCGAACGTCACTACGTCGGGTGAGCGTTCTGGGTTCGGCTCCGAAGCCTGGACGATGCTGCGCAGCTCCTTCTCGCGATCCCCGCCTTCCGGCTGCACGATCAGCCCGTAGAAGGGTTGCGGAACCCTGCGCGGATCGCCGCCGTAAAGAAACACCTGATGCGCTGGGATGTTGGGATGCGGATGAGCCTCAAGTAGCATGCGAAACGTGTGCGTCAAACCGTCGCGGTTAGGGCTCCGCCACCACCTCTTGTGACGCCGGTACATGATCTCGGCGCAAGTTGCTGACCATTCATCGATTTCACGCTGATGAAGGTCTGTCCAATGAAGTGGCATAAGGAACCACTCAGTTGGATCGGCTT
Organism: Streptomyces sp. NPDC059454; assembly: GCF_042749965.1. Classification (NCBI taxonomy): domain Bacteria; kingdom Bacillati; phylum Actinomycetota; class Actinomycetes; order Kitasatosporales; family Streptomycetaceae; genus Streptomyces; species Streptomyces sp. NPDC059454. Next base: position 37,122 of record NZ_JBHYVC010000007.1, read on the forward strand.
CGGTTTCGAAGAAGATCATTCGTAACTCCAGCGAAAGGTCATCATCACGGCATCGAAGAGGTCGACGAGGGCGGCGGAATATTCACTGTCCGGGTTTCCGTCCCCGACTGTGCTGAATGTGAATGCAAGCCAACGGGGAAGTGGGCTACCAGGGAGGGGGAGTACGTACTCGACTCGCCGAGAGGCGAACTTCATATCGGAATTTTCTGGAGGCGGAACAGTCCTCTCGAACCTGGTGCCTGATGACCCATCGAGGGTTACAGTCTCGTTCTGACCGCGTTCTGCTGCGAGCATTCCAAGTATCTGCTCCGATTGAAATCCGGCACCGACTGCCGAAATCGGCTCCGACACGACGAAGGAAGCTGGGACGACGCTGCCGTGTACTCGATCTACGGGCAGGTACAGCATCATCCCGTTTGCTCTGGAGGCCTTTCTGGCTGCTTTTCTAAGCTGCTTGAAGAGTTCCATACGGACCTTGCTCACGTCATCCCGAGGGAGATCTTCCGGGAGCTGATCGATGGATCGGTCAACAAGCGCCAGGACTGAATCATTCACGACCTTCTCGTGAAGGTCGATTTTCCCCCACCCGGGTGGTAGAACCAGATTGAATCCGACAGGAACCAGTGATCGAGCCACGCTTTGTTCAGTCACGGCGAACTCTCTCAATGATCCACGATCCAATGGTCAGAAGAGGAACCAGGGGAGCTGCAAAAACACCTGCCCAGACACCTGTTACCCAAGTGGCCAGGAAGAGACCAAATGAATAAATGAAAACTTCTGTGAGGCCTTCAGGGCGTCGCGACGCAAGCGGATACCTGAAGAAGAGTCCCAGCAAAGTGAAAATGGCTCCAGCAACGATGGCACGCTGAATCCAGTAGACTGCGTCCTTCGCGGAAGCCGGAAGTGCCCCTGCGATCATCACCAGGAAGATGGAGGTCATCCCTATGATGAGGCACACCTTCCCCAGTGCGGCCGGCCCCTCACCCAGGCTGCCGTAACTTCGTGTTTGTCGATTCGAGCTCACGGTGCTTCTTCCTCTCGATCGGTCACCAGTGGGTATCCTCTGACAACATGCCAGTCTCTCCCTTGAAATTCTCATAGGTCGAGTTGAACGGTTTGCCGGGGAGAACAGGACTTTCACCGAACGTCTTGTCGACGACATCCGCGGTTGCACCCGTCACCGCAGCACCTACCGCCACCTTGTAATAAGTCTCAGACTTCCCTGCCGCTGCTGCAGCACTGGGAAAGGTTTCACTGTTCCGACGGATGCTGTTGATCACGGAGCGGGCATCCGAATTCCCGAACCCGAGTTGCTCGAGGTGACTGGGGCGAAGAGGCGTCTCATCGGCAACGCGCCCCGCATTCTGCGACATTTCCTTCCGCATGCGATTAAGCGTTTGCCGTCCGAACTCTCTGAGACCGTCGTCGCTGGTCGTCGCCATGACGCGAGTGATCTCGTTCCGCACAGACCTGCTGACACGCAACGATTCTTTGAGCCGATCCGTCCGCTGTGCCTTGGAGGCGGTATTGACGGCCTTGCTTGCGATCCTCAGATTGGCGAGCATCTTTGTTCCCGTAGCAAAGGCGACCAAGCCGACACAGTCCATGATTACTTCAGTGAGACTTGCTTCTCCGGCAAAGAAAAGAATGAGCCGGGATGCTGCAATGAAGATGGATATTCCGATGGCGATCCCACCGATAAGGGGACCGATAATGGGAATGAAGGCAAGGAACGGTGCTAGGGTCCCTAGAATTGAGGCTGCCCATCCCAGTGCGTCAAGAACCCATTTTATCTTGTCGATGTTGTCATGTATCCAGCCTTTGACGTCATCCCAGAAGCTGTCCTCGATAATGTCGTCGATCTCATCACGGATCTTACTGGCGTAGTGTGCTGCGCGGTCGTCTCGGTCGCTCGTGATAGTGCCGAGTTTGACCCTGTATTTATGGAGTGGATCACCTTCGATGTCACTGGCAGTGGGCTTCGGTGTGCCTTCCTCGTCCGATTCTTTCTTATTCTTTTCGGCCTCGAGTTGTTCTTGTTCCTTCTTCGCGCTGGTGAGAACTTTGCCAGCTTCTGTCTGAAATCCTTCGAGTTCGTTTGCCCATTTTGTCAAATGCACATGGACGCGTTCATAACGACTGGCGACTTCGCGGAGATGCTTTTCAAGCACTTCCGACTCTTCACGCAGCTTTCCTGCATACTTTCCCTTTAGTTCGTCGTCGTTCTTGATGTCGCGAAGTCGCCCGGCTTGCTCTCGAAGGGTGGTTGCCACGCTTTTCATGTGCGTGACTTCATCGCGGATCTCTTCCGGATCGCCTGGGACGGGATCGGAGTCGGCGAGCGGGTGCCAGTCTCGGGGGCGTGGTTTCGAGGAAGTGCTCATTTACTCTTCCTCGCCTTCTTCAATTCCTTCGCGAGGGCAGCGTCAGCCCCGGTGAAACCGTTGATGGTGTTTGTGACGAGTTTTCCTACGCTATCCAGACTCTCGATCATTTTGCCACGATAATCGTCCCAGTTGTCTACAAATTTCCCCATTGCCTCGCTTATCTCACTGCTGCCCCAATAGGGTTGCATGTCATCCTTCCTATTCCCTATGTCCTTCAGATCCTTTTGGATCTTGCTCAGGGCGGACTCCGATTCCACAAGAAGGTCGACATTGACGATGAGATCTGGGTCGCCTGCCATGGCCCTAGTGCGTCTCCTGTAAAGGGTGTCTCGATGCGTGGTTGGTACTGCGCCGGTCTAGCGGTTGACGGCCTGGATCTCTTGAACGGTCACGTCCTGAGTCGTTCCGAACGTGCCGTCGGGGAGGGTGCCGCTCTCACCGGTGGTGCTCTCCCAGGTGATCTCCCAGGTCACAGTGGCCTGCAACTCATAGGACTCCCCGCCGGACGCGCGCAGATACGTGATCCCGCACGGTGGATCCTCGTCGGCCTTGCCCTTGGCGTACGGCGCGCCGATGGAACCGTCGTCGTTGATGGCGCACTCGCCGGAGGCGGGGAACAGCGTGGCGTCCTCGGTGCCGGGCTCCAGCTTCAAAGAGACGGGCTTGGCCGTGGTGGTCGAGGAGAGGTTCCAGCCGCCGACGTCCAGGGTCGCGGTGACGGACACCTCGTGGAAGTCGGCCTTGTCCAACCAGGCCCACGTCGGGAGGTTCACTTTGGTGACGTCCTCCGGCTTGAGTGTGACCTCGGTGTCGGGGACCTTGATCTCGTTGTAGGCGAGCTGGGCCAGGGTCTCCGCGTCGATGGCGTTCTCCACGGGCGGTTCGTCACCGTTGTCGACCCAGAAGTCGGCCTCGCCGCAAGCCAGATAGTCGTCACCCTCAAGGCGGTCCCAGTCGTACACGGCGCCCCAGAACATGCCCTCCCCCGACTTGTCCTTGTTGAAGTCCTTGTAGGGCTTTCCGTCGACATACCGGGCGGTTTCACCGGCGTAAGCCTCGCCGGCGCCACTGAAGTGCCCGACGTTCCAGCGCTTTTTGAACTCCTTCTCGTACTCCTCAGGAGTCCAGAGCGGTTCGTACCAGCAACCGGGTGGATCGTAGGTACCCACAGGGGCCGGCGTGCCCGTCGACTCACCCGAGCCGTTCCTGGACGTGTTGAAGGTGACTTGCGAAGTGATCGTCCGGTCTTTGGTGCCGCCGCTCGCGTCGGTCTCACCACCGCGGGAACCTCCGAAGCCGGTGCCTGCGTGCGCCGTGCCGGTTGCCACGAGGGTGCCGACAGACAGCGCCAGAACCAGAGCCGCCGTCCTGCCCGCCCTCACGGTGTGCACTTCGCGCTTCCGCGCTGAGAGTGGGTCTCCGTGGTCACCCAGACACGCGTGTCGTTGAGTTTCAGGCGGCTCAGGTAGTACACGTACGAATCGTCCGAGGGCGCGCTGCGATCGACCTTGCCCGTCTTGCGGAACTTGTTGAATGCCTTGCTCTCGTCCGCGCAGAGGGTGACTGCTGCCGTTTCCTTGCCGGACATGCTGACGGTCGGGGAGTAGTAGCGCGTGGTGCCGGTGATGGTGGCGTCGTGGTCCACGAAGGTCTGCACCCACTTCGCGGCACCGACGAGCGCCTCCCCTTCGTAGTAGAACTTCAGGGCTGCGGAGTCGGGTTCGCCGTCCGTGATGGCCCTGTTGACGGCCGTCATGGACCGGCCGGCGTCCGCGAGGACGGCGTCCTTGACCTCGTCGCCCGTGTTCCAGCCTTCGAAGGTTTCCTTGACATCGCCGGGAAGTGACAGGTCGGGACGGTCGATGGGATCGGAGGCGCTGGGAGAGGCGGACGTCTTCGTGTCGTCGGTGTCCGCCCCGGCGATCTGGTCGTCGTCGCCGGGCTTGTCGCTTCCGCTGCCACAGGCCGTCAACAGGAGGGCTGCGGTTGCGGCGAGCGCGGTTGCAAGGGGCAAAGTGCGGCGTTTCAAGAAGGGCTCCCCGTGAGACAAAGGTTCAGTCAACGCACAGACGCTATCGATGGCACTACGAGACACACCAGGCCGCCCCGCTCTCAGAGTGCACGCACTTGTGAATGCAGGTGTGCAGACCGGAGAGGAACTGTGTGCGGGTTGCTTCCGGAGCGTCAGAGCGCCGAGGGGGATCCTCAGAGGTCTCCGCTGCGGCCACAGGCCGTCCGTCACAGTGCTGCGGTGCCAGCGTGCACAGCTCACCCCGATGATGAGGCGCTTGACCAGTGCGGTGGCGCCTGCGCCTATTTCGCTCCCGGCCTTCGACGCGAAGTGGTCCCCTCATCGGCACTGTTCCGCCTTCTCCTCGACAAACACCTTGGATGCCTGCCACAGTCCGTCACTCGTGGGAACCTTCAGCATGATGATCTTGAAGTGGTCGTAGTCCGCGATGCTGGGCTCGCTCTTCAGGACCTTCCCGGTCTTGATCTCCTTGCCATAGAACTTGCTGGAGTCCACGCAGAACGCAATCTCCACTGAGGTGCCGTTCGCGGCGGACCGGGTGGTGGCCTGGTAGTGGCGCCGGGTGCCGGTTGCCGTCCAGTCGCCTTCGAGTCTGGCGTCGATCTGCGTCCTCGCGTACTTCAGACCGTCGCCTGTGGAGTACGCGGCAACGGACGCGTCCTTGGTGGTGCGCTGGTCGACGCCCCGGTAGATGGCCCGGAAGAAGTTGGCGGCGTCGTCCATGGCGGCCGCCTCGTTCTCGTCCTTCGGCTTCTCCCAGTCGAAGACCAGGTTCATGTCCTTGGGCAGGGACACGTCCACGCCGTCCGGCTTGTCCTCCGCCGGTGCTCCCGAGGGCTCCGCCGACTTGCTCGGTTTCTCCGTCCCCTGGTCGGAGCCGGCGATCTTGTCGCTGTCGCCGGACGTGTCGTCCCCGCCTCCGCAGGCCGTCAGCATCAAGGTCGCGGCGGCGGTGAACGCGGCGGCAACGGGCAAAGCGCGGCGCTTCACAGTGAGCTCCCCGTGAGACAAAGGTTCAGTCAAGAGCACAGACGCTAGCCATGAGGTTGCTGGTTTCGCCAGAGCGAACTGTCCCGAGAAGCGGGGTATTTCGGTTGCCTGACGTCACTGTCGCAATGAGCTGTGTCCTGATTGTGCCCAGGCGAGCGATGGGCCCGGCCACTTCGATGTGCTGTCTCCGGAGCCGTCGCTGTCCCTGTGCGTGCTTCCGCCCGTTATGGCGTGGGCACGCGCACGGAGGGTACGCCGACCAACGGGGGAACGGTTCGGAGGGCCCGTCGGCTTGGACCTCGCCCTTGGATCCGGCGTCGTATGCGTACATGGTGAGGTCAAGGCCCGTGGCGGCGTGGACCTCGTGGATCAGCCGAACGGGTCTCCAAAGGGGAGCCGCGGCTCGGCGCTCGGCTGCCGGGCAAGCGTGACTTTGCCCCGGTGAGTCCTCAGCCGCCGACCAGGAGCAGAAGTAGCCGGGCCGGCCGACCCGAAACCGCGCCCGTCCTGCCTCGGCCAGCCATAATGTCGGTAGGAGGTGAGCTGCCGTGTCAGTGATGAGCGAGCTGATCGAGCGGGGTGCCGTCCCCGAGGGGTACAAGGTCGAGGTGTTCGACGGCAGGGTGATCATGACGCCACAGAGCCCGGAGCAGGACTGGACCGTTTCCGACGTCAAGGACGCGGTCAAAGCCTCCGGCATCGCACGGGAACGTGTCTTCGGTGACGTCCTCATCACGTTCCCAGGGGAGAACGACGCCGCACCGGATCTGACGATCGTCGACTTCGAGGCTGAGCGCCGGAAGAACAGTTATTCGTGCCTTGATGTGCTGGCGGTGGTCGAGGTCCCGTCGGAACCGGCGGACGAGAAGGACTACGTCCGGAACGTTCGGAAGTACGGTCGCTTCGGGATCGACTTCTATATGATCGCCGATCCCTTCAAGACGATGGTCACCTTGATGTCGGAGCCGCACGCCTCGGGTTACGGGCGGGTCGTCGAGATCCCGTACGGCGATCCGGTCAGCTTCACGCTGGCCACCGGGGAGAGGGTCGAGATCGACACGGGGACCTTCCCGACGCGCGATGCGGGCGGAGTGTGACGCGGGACTGATGCCCAGCCTGACGCGGGCAGTTGCGGCGATGTCGCGCTCGTTAGGGTGATCCCTCGGACACGAGAAGTGTGACTGAGAGGGCGAGCGTCACGTGGCAGAGGGCACATCCGGGGCCGGTACGGGCATCCGGTGGCGGGCGGATGCGATCCGTTGGTTGTTGTTCAGTCTGGTGTGTGCCGGTGGTTCGCTCGGATTGTCCTGGGTCGGGCCGGTCGTGCCGTTGCCGGGCCTGTTGCGGGGAGCGGGGCTGGTACTCGCGTTCCTGGTGCTTCCGCTGGCCTCGTCGCTGGTGCCGGTGCTCATGCTGCGGCGGGTGCCGCGCAGGAAGCGGAAGGTGGCGTGGCAACTGGTCTTTCCGCTGGCAGCCGGGGCTGCTATGGGATTGTTCGGCAACGCCGCCGGTGAGGCGGCCGCGTTGACGGACCGGGGCGTGTGGACCGACGCCGTGGTCGTACGCATGGAAGACACCAGGACCAACAAATGCGACCTGCGTATGGTCGACGGGCGTGAGATCCCGCTCTCGCTCTCGGAGGGCGATGGCTGTGAGAACTGGGTGTCGAAGGGCGACAGGCTACGCGTGCTGTACGACCCCGAAGGTGTCGCCAGTCCGACCGAGGACCCGGACAGCAGCTCGTACGGAGGTTTCCTCGGGTCCCTCTTCGTGATCGCCGTCGTGATGGGCACCTGGGGTGGCGTGCGGCAGAGCAGATGGGATCGTGAGTACAACGGAGAGTGACCGGGGGCGGACGGGGAGAAGAGGAGCGACGGTGTTCGGATCCGGAGAACTTACGCTGCGGTCCGTTTACCGGCACTTCGCCGCCTTCGTCTCGACGAGTACCTTGGACGCCTGCCACAGGCCGGTACCAGTGGGATACTTGACCATGATGATCTTGTAGTGGTCGAAATCCTCGATGCTGGGCTCGGTCTTGAGGACCTTGTCGGTCTTGATCTCCTTGCCGTAGAACTTTTCGGCGTCCGCGCAGAACGCCACCTCCACCGACGTGCCGTTCGCGGCGGACCGAGTGGTGGCGTCGTAGTGGCGCAGTGTGCCAGTAGCGGTCCAGCCGCCGTCGATCCAGGCGTTGATCTGCGTTTCCGCGTACTTCAGTCCGTCACCGGTGGCATACGCGGCGACGGACGCGTCCTTGGCCGTACGTTTGTCGACGCCCCGGTAGATGGCCCGGAAGAAGTTTGCGGCGTCGTCCATGGCGTCCGCCTCGTTCTCGTTCTTCGGCTTCTCCCAGTCGAAGACCAGGTTCATGTCCGCGGGCAAGGACACGTCCACGCCGTCCGGCTCGTCCGTTGCGGGTGTCCCCGAGGGCTCCCCTGACTCCTTCGGCGTCTCCGCTCCCTGGTCGGCGCCGGGAATCTTCTCATTGTCGGCGGCTTTGTCGTCCCCGCTGCCGCAGGCCGTCAGTAGCAGGGCTGTTGCGGCGGCGAACGTGACAGCAACGGGCGAAGTGCGGCGCTTCACAGTGGGCTCTCCGTGACACGAAAGTTTCAAGTGTGCTGACGATATAGGTGGGTTTATTGGTTTCATCAACGTGAATTACCCGATGTGTAGACCGATATGGGGGCGTACGGCGGAGAGCCGCTCCGTCTACGCTGCGGTCGTGGTCTTCATCTCGCACCGTGCTCTCCAGGGCAGCCGTGGGCACCGGCTGGCTGCCGGCGTCATGCTCTTCCTCTTCTGGGTCTTCCTGGCCGTCGGGCTCACCGCCGCGGCGGTCACGAGCCGGGTCGGGTGGCCGGCCCGGCTGGGGTTCGTTGTTGGAGCCGTCTCCGCATACCTGCTCGTGTGGTGGAGCGCCCGGTTCTGGTGGTCGGCCTTCTGCCAGGGGCGGCGTGCGGAAGCGGTGGCCGAGCCGGACGCCTGGCCCTGGCTGTTTCCCCCGGTGATCGGCGGTGTCGCCCTCGCTGTCTCCGGAGTGGGAGCGCTGAGCCGTGGGGACGGCAGTGGGTGGTTCGGGGTGGGGTTCGCCCTGGTGCTCGCCGGTCCTTCCCTCGCGATGATGGTCCTGGAGGTGGGGGAGTGGTTCTCCAGGCGATCGAGCCGTGACCCGGTCGTACCCGTCCAGCCTGCCGAGCCACCGCGACTCCGGCGGGACTGGGGACCGGTCGGGAGGTGAGACAGGACGCGAGGGCGCCCCCGCGGCTTCTCCGGATTCAGGCCGCGTGGTCCTCGAAGCGGAATTCTGGGCTGGTGCGCGGGTCGATGAGGGCTCCGGCCTCGAGTGCTGCGGCCAGGCGCTCGATCAGTTCGAGTGTGGGGTCGACGCCGCTTTCCTCGATGGCTTCGATGTCCTCTTCGGAGAGCGCCGCACGTCGGGCCAGCTCCGCTGTTGTCCAGCCGAGGGCTGAGCGCCGGTCGTAGACCGCTTGGGCGAAGTCCATGCGGCGGCCCGCAGCACGGTACGCGGGGTCCTCGCGGTGTTCCGGCGGGACCTTCCAGCTGGTGTGGTATCCGCTGCTCATCGGGCCTCCTCGTCCCTACTGTAAACGTCGTGCTCACCGGCCGGTGCGTGTTCCGCCTCGCATTCCTTCCTTGCCCGCTGCGCACGCACGACTTCGTCCCGCTCCCGCATCCTGGTTTTGCGGAAGACCGTGAGGAGGACCGCGCGGCGTCCCCGAGCGAACCAGTAGGTGACGCGCACTGGTCCGATGCGCAGCTCTCGTAGGCCGTCGCCGAGGTGACTGGCGAGCGGGAACGGCAACGCGGGGCCGTCGGTGGCGAGCCGGTCCGCGAAGCGTTCGACGGCTCGGTAGTCCGCATGCGAGAGGGTTTCCAGCCAGGCGCGCACCTCCGGCTCCACTTCGATGGTGTAGAGGTCCGGGGCCGGCGGTTCCGACATGGCCGTTCCGTTCGTGGGCGTGGGTTCGTGGACACGTACGGCGTCCACACAATCGGGTGGCTTCCGGTCCTCGGGCCGGATTGTCCCGGCAATCACCCGATCAGGGTTCAGCCGACTGTCCCCGCCTTCCATGTGGTCGCCACGAGCCGCGTAAGCCCATTGGGCAGAGATGACAGCAGGTCGTCCGGGGCCCCGTCGGTGAGGGAGCGCCGTGCGGTGTTCGGTGTGTCAGCCCAGCTTCGCGTTCTGTGCCTTCACCACCGTCGGAGTCAGCTTCGCGTCGCTCGGCCTGGCGTTGGCGATGGCCGCGCCGTTGACCGAGAAGTAGACGCCGACGACCTCGCCTTCGCGGACGACCTGGGTGTGCATGGTGTGCGGGGCGCCGCGGAAGGTCAGCGTGGAGGCGAAGCCGAGGGTCTCGTCGCCCGCCGGGGTGACGTCCTCCGGCGTGACGGAGTCGTATGTGCTGGTGCCGCCGCTTCCCTTGGCCGTGAAGCCGTCGCCGCAGGCCGCCACGGCCTTCTTCACGTCGGCCATGGTGGACCGTGCCCCGCCGGACGCGTAGGCGGTGAGCGTGATGTAGGTGTGTGCGCTGTTCAGGCCCTTCGCCTTGTCCGCCAGTACGCGCGTGAGGTCGGCCTGCGGTTCGCCGAGCGGGAGCTGGTTGATCGCGTACGCCAGGGGCGCGCAGGCCGGCTTGTCGAGGGTGACGTCCTCCGGTGACTTGGCGAGGGCGAACTCGTCGCTGTGCTCCTGCACCGAGAAGCCCTTCACGTCGGCGGGCGCGACCATGAGCCCGGCCAGCTTCTCGGCGGGAGTGGGCTGCTTCGCCTGGGTGGCGGAGGGCCGGGGTTCGCCCGTCGCCTTGTCCGGCTCGTCCTCCCCGCCGCACGCGGTGAGCGTGGTCAGGGACATCAGCGTCAGGGCGGTCGCGACGGCCACCGTGGCTCGGTTCATGTGGGGGTTCCCTCGGGGTGTTCGTGGGGTGGTGGTTGTGGGGTGGATGGCGCCGGGGGCGTCACCGATCGAGCAGCTTGCGCAACGCGGGGGACAGTTCGGGGACTTGCACCCCTGCCGCCTGTGCCGCTGCCACGGATTCGACGTACGCCTCCGCCTCCGCCCGCAGCCGTTGCTTCTCGGCACCCTGGCGGCTGCCCGCCAGCCAGACGCTGATGGCCACGGGGACGAGGACCAGGGCCGCGTAGCCCAGGGGCGCATCCGAGGTCGCCGCCCAGATCGCACCGCCGGCGCCGGCCGCGACCAGGAGGCAGCCGGCCTCGTCGTGCCAGCCGCCCTCGTCGGCGAGGCGCTCGTAGGCAGTCACCGCCTCCGGTTTCGGAGGTACCGACGGGATGCTGGGAGAGCCGTCGGTCCAGAGGGCGGCGTCCGTCGGCTGTGGGTCCACTTGCGGGTACGTCGGTACAGGCGCCGTTCCCTTCCCGCTGCCGCCCAGCGTGCTGCGGCCCTCGAGCCACGCCGGTACGTGGGTCGGCCCGTAGCCGTGGGCCCGCGCATGGCCCAGAACCTCGCGGTAGCCGGCCAGGGCCCCCTGGATGAGTTCGCGCTTCCAGCGGACGCGGACGAGGGCGAGGCACGCCACGGCGATGAGCAGCAGAGGGCCGGCGGGGGCGTAGGACAGGACCGGGTCGTCCGCCAGCGCGGGGACCCTTGGGGCCAGCAGCGGCCAGACCACGGCTGCCGCGAGGACGAGGGCGCCCGACCACGCCAATGGGCCGCTCTGCATGCGTTCCAGAGTGCGGCGGCGTTCCGTCAACAACTCGGTCACCGCCGCGTCGTTCGTGTAGTCGATGCCGTGGCGTGCACCGGTCGCGTGGACCTTCTCCAGCAGGCGTGGGTCGTTCGCCAGAGTCGATCCGTTCAGCGGAAGCAGTTCCGTTCGAGCCTTCGTCACTCCTGAGTCCCCCTGTCCCGTACGTCCCGTCACCGGTCCGGGCGAAGATCATGGCATGGTCGCCCGGCGCCCCCGTGAGTGAATCGTGCAGGGCTCATGTGCGGTGCGTGATGAACCGTATGTCGTCCGTGGTTGCCGGAGTGCCCCGGGGGTTCGCTGCCGCACAGGCGGTCCTCCGGTCCCAACTGGGTTGTTCAACAGTGAAATTGCAGATGGATAACGGTGTGCGGGGTGAGATGCGTGAGGCGGGCTCCGCCTTGAGGGGCTTATGTGTGGCTGATACGGTGCGATGGCTTGACACTCATCCCCAGCGTTGGCTATTCGCCCAGGCAGGGCGGGTAGGTCCGACCCGTCGCGCATGTCCGTGCGCGAGCGGACGTGGATGAAGTGTCCGGAATTTCAGGGAACTTGGCAGACATCGTCTTGGGTGTACGGGGAGCGGTTGCGTGAAGATCCAAGAGCGTACGGGGGCGGGCGCCGGCCGTTCCGCGGCACCGGTCGGGCCGGCGGTCGGCGACCGGCTTCCCACTCCTCCTCGCGAGCGCAAACCGGCGCTGGCCGCGCTGGCGGTGCTGTTGATCCTGGTCGGCGCGCTCGGCGCCACGATGCTCGTGCTGCAGGCCGGGGACCGGATCGAGGTCGTGAAGATCACCGAGGAGATCCCGGCCGGCCAGAAGGTCACCGATGCCAACACCACGTCGGTCATGGTCGCCGAGGACCCGGAGATCAACTACGTCGAGTGGACTCAGCTCGACGCCCTGAAGAAGCTCAAGGCCGTCAGCACGATCCCGGGCGGCGTGGTGGCCGTCGGCGAGATGTTCGGTGAGGAGGCCAAGGTCCCCGAGGGCAAGGCCCTCGTCGGGCTCTCCCTCAAGGAGGGGCAGTACCCGGCCAATCTGGAGATCGGTGACGCCGTCGCCGCCTACCGCGTCGGCGGTACCTCGGGCTCCGACTCCGATTCCGACGCCGACAGCGGCTCCTCCGGCTCCACCGGTGGTGGCAACACCCTGATCGTGGACGAGGCGCGGGTGAACTCCGTGCCGGAGGGGCAGAGCGACGACATCGTCAGCAGCACCAACAAGGCCGTGACGCTGCTCGTCGACAGCGCCGACGCCGCGGCGCTCACCCAGGCCGCCTCCAACGGCGAGGTGGCTCTCGTCCTCGTTCCTGGCAACTAGAAGGCGGCACCCGACCCATGGCCCTCATCGCCCTCGCCGCCGACAAGGGTTCCCCCGGCGTCACCACCGCGGCCGTCGCCCTCGCGGCGGTCTGGCCGCGGCGGGTGCTGCTCGCCGAGACCGACCCGGCGGGCGGCGACCTCGTCTACCGCAGTGCCGCCGCGCACGGCGGTCCGCTGAACCCGAACACCGGGATGCTGTCCATCGCCGCCACCGCGCGGCGCGGACTCGTGCCCGACCAACTCTGGGATCATGTCCAGCCGTTGAGCGGCGGGCTCGAAGTGCTCGTCGGGCTCGGGATCGCCGAGCAGGCCGCCGGTCTCGCCGGGCTGTGGCCGACGCTCGGGCACGCCTTCGCCGCGCTCGCCGACTCCCCGCACGCGCCCGCCGACGTCATCGCCGACTGCGGGCGGATCAGCGGGGACACCCCGGCCGTGGAGCTGTTCCCGCACGCCTCCCTCGTGCTGCTCATCTCGCGCACCGAGCCCGAGGCGCTGGCGCGCGTACGGGACCGGGCCGCCGCGCTCGCGGGCAAGCTGCACGGCGGGCCGCGCGGCGCCGCGACCCTCGGCAACCCGGTGATCGGCGTCGTGCTGATCGCCGACACGGGCAACGCCGCCAAGCTCGCCTCCCAGGTCAACGACATGCTCGTACACGCCCAGACCGGTGCCCGGGTGGTCGGCACCCTCGCCGACGACCCGGCCGGTGCCGAGCAGCTGGCCGGGCGCAGGCGCGGGCGGCTCGACAAGTCGCTGCTGATCCGTTCCGCGCGCAAGGTGACGGCCGACGTGTACCAGCAGTACGGCGCCATCTGGGCGGCCGCGTCCACTCAGGCCCAGCAGCCGCCGCAGGCGCACGGAGCCGGGCGATGACGGCTGTCGACCATCAACTGGTCAAGCGGTTCCGTCAGGACGCCGGTGACCGGATCGCCGAACAGCGCCGCCTCGACCAGGTGGGCGGCGTCACGCCGATGTCCACCGAGGACGAGCGGCAGTACGCCCGCGCCGTCATCGCCCAGATACTGGAGGAGTACGCCCGCGCGGAGATCAACGCGGGCCGTACGCCGCTGGACGCCGAGACCGAGGAGCAGTACGCGGCCGCCGTGCACGCCGCGCTGTTCGGGGTCGGGCGGCTCCAGCCGCTGCTGGACGACCCCGAGGTCGAGAACATCGACATCAACGGCTGCGACCAGGTGTTCGTCGGCTACTCGGACGGGCGTGAGACGCGCGGTGAGCCCGTCGCCGAGACCGACGAGGAGCTCATCGAGCTGATCCAGGTGCTGGGCGCGTACTCCGGTCTGTCGTCCCGGCCCTTCGACTCCGCCAACCCTCAGCTCGACCTGCGGCTGCCGGACGGTTCGCGTCTGTCGGCCGTCATGGACGTGACGCGGCGGCCCGCGCTGTCCATCCGCCGCGCGCGCATGGGCAAGGTGTTCATCTCCGACCTCGTCGGCAACGGGACGCTGACCCCCGAGCTCGGCCACTTCCTCGCCTGCGCCGTCCGCGCCCGCAAGAACGTCATGATCGCGGGCGCGACCAACGCCGGCAAGACGACCCTTCTGCGTGCCCTCGCCAACGAGATCCCGCCGCAGGAGCGGCTCATCACCGTCGAGCGGGCGCTGGAGCTCGGCCTCGACACGTTCCCCGATCTCCACCCGAACGTCGTGGCGTTCGAGGAGCGGCTGCCCAACTCCGAGGGGCAGGGCACCATTTCCATGGCGGAACTGGTGCGCCGGTCGCTGCGCATGAACCCCTCCCGCGTCATCGTCGGTGAGGTGCTCGGCGACGAGATCGTGACCATGCTGAACGCGATGTCCCAGGGCAACGACGGTTCGCTGTCCACGATCCACGCCAACAGCTCCAGCGAGGTCTTCAACCGTATTTCCACCTACGCCCTGCAGGCGACGGAACGGCTGCCCATCGAGGCCAGCCAGATGCTGATCGCGGGCGCGGTGAACTTCGTCGTCTTCATCCAGCGGCGCAACGAATACCAGAGCGGCGGCCGCCTCCAGCGCATGGTCACCTCCGTGCGCGAGGTCAACGGCGTCGACGGACGCGTGCTGTCCAGCGAGGTGTTCGCGGAGACCCCCGACGGGCGGGTCACCGCGCACGCCCCCATAGCCTGCCTGGAGGAACTGATGGCCCACGGCTACCGGCCCAGCGGAACGTGGGGGTGAGTGAACCGGTGACCTCTACGACCACGGACCGCACCGACCTCGCCGCGCTCGGATCGCTCGACTCGCTCGGTGCCATGGGCGGCCTGTTCTCCACCACCGTCCTGTACGCGCTCGCGTCCGGTGTCGCGGTCGGCGGCGGACTCGCCCTGTTCGCCGTCGCCGTACGCGGACTGCCCGCGAAGCCCGAGCACGAGAAGCAGAAGGCGAGCGAGCGGGCGAACGAGCTGGTCCGGTTCGCCGGGCGGCGCGGCTCCCTCGCCGTGCTCGTCGGCCTCGCCGTCCTGCTGCTGACCCGCTGGACGGTCGCCGGTATCGCCGCCGCCGTCCTCGTCTTCTTCTGGGACCGCCTCTTCGGCGGGGCCGGGGAGGAGAAGGCCGCGATGCGGCGGGTGGAGGCGCTGGCCTCCTGGACCGAGTCACTGCGCGACACCATCGCCGGCGCGGTCGGCCTGGAGCAGGCCATTCCCGCGTCCGCGCGCGCCGCCGCGCCCGTGCTGCGCCCGCACCTCGACGCGCTCGTCGACCGGCTGCGTTCCCGCACCCCGCTGGCCGAGGCGCTCCAGCAGCTCGCCGACGAGATCGACGACGCCTCCGCCGACATCATCGTCGCCGCCCTCATCCTCAACGCCCGGCTGCGTGGACCCGGTCTGCGGCAGGTGCTGGGCGCGCTGGCGAAGTCGGCGCGCGAGGAGGTCGACATGCGGCAGCGCGTGATGGCGCAGCGCGCCTCCACCCGGCGTTCGGTACAGATCGTCGTCGCCGTGTCGATCGCGTTCGTGCTCGGACTGTCCGTCTTCAACCGGGAGTTCGTCGAGCCGTACGGTACGGCGGTCGGGCAGCTCGTACTGGCGTGTGTCTGCGGCCTGTTCGCACTCGGCTTCTGGTGGCTGCGCAAGCTGTCCACCATCGAGACGCCCGAACGGTTCCTGGTGCGTGACGAGTCGGAGGTGCGGTTCGTGCGTCCGCGTACGCCCGGTGCCGCACCGGCCGCCCAGCAGCAGGCGCCGCTCCAGCCGGAAGAGGGGGTACGCCGGTGAGTGACGACCTGACGATGCCGGTCGTCGTCGGCGCGGTCATCGGACTGGGCATCTACGTCCTGGTCCGCGCGTTGATGCCGACCAAGCGCAGCGCGCTCTCCCAGGTCGCCCGGATCGACGCCATGCGGGCGCGTGGCACGGCGTACGAGTCGGCCCGCACGGCGGCGCGGGACACCGGCCGTTTCGGCTCGCTGCGGGCCGAAGTGGGCGCTCGGGTAGCCGAGTTGTATCTGCAGCAGGGGTGGGAGCAGCGTTCGCTGCGCGCGGACCTCGCCGTCCTGGGGCGCAGCTGGGAGAAGTTCCTGGCGACCAAGGTGCTGTTGTCGGTGGCGGGTCTGTTCTTCGGGCCGTTCCTCTTCGCCATCGTCTGGACGCTCGCCCTCGCCGACAGCCCGATCGTCCCGGTGTGGATGGCCCTGCTGTGCGCGGCGCTGTTCTTCTTCCTGCCCGATCTGGAGGTGCGCCGGGACGCCGCCGAGAAGCGGCGCGATCTGCGCCGGGTGATCGGCGCGTACCTGGACCTGGTGTCGATGAGCCTGGCCGGCGGGCGTGGCCTGCCGGAGGCGCTGATGGCGGCGGCCGAGGTGTCCGACGGCTGGGCGACGCAGCGCATCCGCAACGCCCTTGCCGACGCCCGGATCACCGGCATCAGCCAGTGGCAGGCGCTGGGGCAGTTGGGGGAGGAGCTGGGCGTGGAGGAGCTCAAGGACCTCTCCGCGTCGCTGGCGCTGGTCGCGGACGACGGTGCCAAGGTGCGCGAGTCCCTCGCCTCCCGCGCCGAGACCATGCGGCACCGCGAGCTCGCCGAGATCGAGGGCAGCGCGGGCGAGAAGTCCCAGTCGATGCTCGTGGCACAGCTGCTGCTGTGCGCGGGGTTCCTCGTGTTCCTGATCTTTCCGGCGGCGATGCGGGTGTTCCAGGTGTGAGAACCGCGAACCCCGGGCCGTACGTCAGAACTTCCGTGAACCGAATTCGAGAGGACAACGCGTCATGAACGGACGTACCTTCCACACCGGCATCCCTGCCGTGGACTTCCTGGTCACCTTCATGCGGGCCCGCGTGGAGCGTGCCCGCTCCGGCGAACTGGACCGCGGGGCCTCCGCGGTGGAGTGGGTCATCATCTCGGCGGTCGTCGTGGCGATCGTGGGGGTGGTCGCCGCGATCATCAACGCCGCGCTGAGCGAGGGTGCCAACAAGGTCGGCGACTGCATCAAGGGCGCCAACGCGAGCGGTACCTGCTGATCGCGGCTGCAACGGGGCTTGCGGGAATGCGCGTACGTCGCTGGGTACGCCGACGGGTGGAGGCCGCCTCCGCCCGCGGCGATTCCGGCATGACCGCGATCGAGTTCGTGTTCCTCACTCCCGTCCTGTTCTTCATGATCTTCGCGACGGTGCAGTTCGCGCTGTACTTCTTCGCCGATCACGTCGCCCAGGCGGCGGCACAGGCGGGTGCGCGCAAGGCGCGTGCGACGGCGGACGCCCAGCCGGGCGGCTGGCGGGGCGAGGCGCAGGGCGTGGTGGACAGCTACATCCGGCAGCTCGGCCCGCAGTTGGTGCTGGCGCCCGACGTGAAGATGCTCCAGCCGGAGCAGGACACGGTGGGTGTGGAGATCACGGCACGCATTCCGACGGTGTTCCCGGGCCTGGACCTGACGGTGCACGCGCAGTCGGTGGGGCCGGTGGAGCGGTTCGTGCAGGAGGGGGAGAACTAGATGGGGTTCCCCCTGGGGGACGGACGGCGGGGGGCGGGTGATGACCGGGGCCTGTCCACCGTCGAGGTGGTCATCCTCGCGCCGGTGATGATCATGTTCATCCTCGTCCTGGTGGCGTTCGGGCAACTGGTCGACGGACGCGGCGCGCTGGACGGCGCGGCGCGTGACGCGGCCCGCGCGGGCTCGATCCAGAAGGACCACGGCACGGCGATCGCCGAGGCGCGGGCGGCGGCGGAGGCGAACCTCACGGACATCTGCTCCGGTCCGGTGAGCGTCGTCCAGACCAGCCAGGGCTTCGAGCCGGACACCATCTTCACGGTCGAGGTGAGCTGCGAGGTGCGGGGCCTCGCCATGCTGGGCCTGGACATCCCGACGACCCTGACCGCGAGCTTCAGCTCGCCGCTGGACCCGTACCGGAGGACGGCGTGAGAACGACGCGCATGTGGACCTGGGCGTCGGACCGCCGTGCGTGGCTGGACGACCGCGGCTCGGGCGCCGGCGCGGTCATCATCTTCGCGCTCGTCTTCCTCTCCCTGGCGGCCTTCGTCATCGACGGCGGCATGTCCATCTCCAAGCGGGAGCGCGCGGCGGACATCGCGGAGCAGGCGGCCCGTTACGCCGCCCAGGACATCGACCGCGAGGCGCTGTACGACGACGTGGGCGGCCCCGCGCCGATCAACTACGAGAACTGTGACGCCCGGGTGAAGGCGTTCGCCCGCGAGATGGACATGTCCGGGGCGGACATCGCGGGAACGCGTTGCGTGGCGGCGACGGCACAGGCGGTGGAGGTCGAGGTGCAGCTGACGTACGCGCCGGTCTTCACGGGCATGTTCTACGGCGGGGACGTGGTGGTGCGCGGGCAGGCGGTGGCGGAGAACGAGGTGGGCTGACGCCCCCGGAAGTGTCACAGTCGCCCCGACCCGAAAAATCCCTCGGACCTGCACACTGTTCACCGGAAGGCCGTACGGGGCGGGAGGAATCGAGGGAAGCCGGAGCGGAGAGCGGGGAGCCGGCCCGGGGAGCGACTCAAAGGAGCCCCGGGGACTCCGCGAACCGGTGGGTAACGTGAAGGCGTAGGCCCATTCCGTGACCGTATTGCCACACTGATGAATTCGGTGACGCTGAGGAAGCGTCCGTCAACTGCACGCCGCTGGTCGGCCGTTCCCTGCCGTGCTTTGATCGGTGCGCACGGCTCGCCGGTGATCGGACCCGTTCTCGGGCTTCCGGCGAATTCCCCGCCGTCGCGATTACTGATACGAACGGAAAGGCCAGTCATGACTTTCGCCCCGCAGGTAGAAACGGCCGAAATCTCCGACGCGGACCTGGACAACATCTCCGGTGGACACTCCGCCTCCGTCGGCATCGACGCCGGTGCGGCCGTCGTCGCGGACCACGGTTCCTTCGGCGTCGGCGTGTACGCCGAGGCGGGCCCGCTCTGCGTCTCCGCCGGTCTCGGCGGCTCGGTGGGCCACGAGGGTGCCGCGCGCACCACGATGCTCTGAGTGTTGTCCTGGGCCCCGGTCTGTTCGCAGGCCGGGGCCCGGCTCATTTCTTGGGGCGCTTGTCCTCGACCTTCATCTTCTCGTTGACCTGCTTGGTGAGTTCGTCCTCGAGCTTCTTGAACTCACGGACCACGGCGTCGGACATGCTCGCGAGCGCGTCGAGCTGCTGGGTGATGTCCTCGCGGCCGTCCTCCCAGTTGGACTCGAAGTCGGAGAGCGCGTCGTTGACGCTGCCGTCGCCGATGTCGTCCTTGTAGGACTCGAAGAGCTTCTTGGTGTGGTTCATCCGCGTCTTGAGGGACCGCAGGCGACGCCCGTAGTCCTCCATCTCGGTCAGCGGAAGCGCGAGATCGCTCTTTCCCTTGCCCATACGGAACTCCCCCTCGGTAGGCCGGGTCTAGACGAACCGGAATGTACTCGTCACCGCGTCGAAGACGTCATGGAACGCCTCCGCGAGGTCGAGCACCGGGCTGGCTCCCGAGACGAGTGCGACCTGGTCGGAGGTTCCCGGCACGGGGATGTACGTCTGGGTCAGCACCATACGCAGGGTACGGCTGTCGCCCTGGGCGACGGGGACGTCCTCGACGCCGTAGGTCCGAGCGGCCACGCCGACCTCGGGAATCTCGACGGTCGTCACCTTGCGCCAGGCGTCGCCCTCGCGGCGGGCTGTGATGGTCCGCAGGCTCTCGGCGATGGCGCGCGGATCTGTGGACAGGGCGACGCCCTGCTGATTCTTCGCGCCGAGCACCGAGACCGTGACGGTGGCAGAGAGAGGGACCCCGTCGAAGTTCTCCGCCATGCAGCCCAGATAGAGCGCACCGGAGTCGTGGGCGTCCTTGGCCATCTTGCGGAGCATGGTGGTCAGATCGGTGCGGTAGGGGGCGAGTTCGGGAACGTCCCGGACGCGCTCGTCGACCAGTGCACGGATGGTCGCTTCCCGCCCTTCGGGGCGGATGGCGAACTCCCACCAGGAGTCCGGGACCGCCAGTGAAAAGCTCGGCATCGGTGAACTCTTTCTCATTCGGTCCGGCAGCCTAGTCCAGGCTGATACCGAGGTCCTCGGTCGAGATTTCGATCAGTCGGCTCTCCGGCACCGCCGGTGCCGCGTAATCCAGGGACCGGATGTGTTCGAGGAAATCATCCGGAAGGGATACATGGTATGTGGCGATGTAGTAGGGGAGATCTTCCCGCCAGAGCCAGATTCCGTCCGTGATCAGTGACCCGATGCCCGTCATGTTCGGCGCCTCGGGGTCCAGGACGTCCGGTCCGGCGCTCATCTCGCTCCAGATTTCCGTTCCGTTCCTCAGATAGTCCAGGATCCTCCGCTCGTCCGGCTCCCCGGAGGGCCTGACGGCGTCCTTGATGGACCCGTCCTCGGGAAGTCCCCATCCGGGTGACAGTTCAGTGAAGAATCCAACAGGCCGAATCATCGATACTCCTTGCAGCGCCGCTGTCCTCAGACCATGGGAAGGAAAGTGAGCCAGACTCCGCCGTCCTTGATGTGTGGTGTGAAGGGACCTTCGCCGTAGCTCGGGACGCCGACAGCGTTGGTCGGAGCCTTGACGGGAACTCCAAGGGAGTTCGCCAGGTTTTGAATCGCCTGCGGCTGGGCGGCTCCTGAATGACAGGTGAGCATTCTGACGGGTTCACCGCTATAGCCAGGTATTCGATTGATTGTATCAAGAACGTGATTCGGATGAACGATGTGACCCCCTGCCCTCGCTCCTGCGCGGTTCGCCTCACCGGCAATCATGAGTCCGTCTCTCGTGCCGTGGATGATGACATCTTGATATCCCGGGAGCCGCTTCGCCACATCGAAGTTCCGCAGAGTGGCGGGATCGTAGCCAATAGCGGTTGCTCCGTCCTTGTGGTAAACCGGGACGTCTGAGGGAAGAGCGTCGTCGGCGGCCCGTCCAGGAGGGCCCACATGTGCTGAATCCGCCTTCCACCAACGGCTTTTCCCCATCATGCTGAAGGTGAGCAGCCGGACGTTCTTCAGCGTGCGGACGCTGTTGGCGAGGTTCTTGAGGCCACCGCCGATTCCGCCCATGAAGCCGCCGCCGAGTGCCTTGAGGCCGCCGGCTTTCCACAGCTTGCCCAGCTTGGCGAGGCTGGTGAAGCCCTTCGTGGCGGGGATGCAGTCGAGGGCGGCCCACAACAGGTCTCCCCAGCCTGCCTGGCCCTTGATGACTTTTCTTAACGTATCGGCCATCACGACCAGGGCCGCAGCGAAGACCAGCCAGCCCAGCGGTCCGCCCACGATCATCACGATGATGCCGACGACGGCGACGACCCACTTGCAGACGGTGACGATCTCGTCCCAGTTGTCGGTGACCCAGTCGCCGATCTCCTCCCACCAACTGCGGTTGGGGATGCCGGCGTCGGATGCCTCTCTCAGCTTGGTCACCGTGCGGCGGGCGGCCTCTTCGCGGAGGCCCTTCGCCTGGGCGGCGAGCTTCTTGGCCGCTTCGAGGGCGCTCTCGGCCGCCTCGACCTTCCGCTCGGCCGTGTCCTGACGGGACTTGGCGTGTTGGGCGTTGCGCGTGGCGCGACGGATCTCGTTCTCGTCGGGCTTGGGGATCTCCTTGCCGCCGTTCTTCGACGGGTCGTAGGAGTCCACTTTCTGGGCCGCGGTGCGCACCCAGTCATTGGCGTCGGTCAGCGCCTGCTGGGCGGTGGTGAGTTCGGCGCGTGCCTTGCGGCCGTCCCGCAGCGCTTTGTCGGCCTTCTCCTGAGCGTCCTCCAGGTCCGGCCAGAAGTCGGTGAGGGCGTCCCCTGCCAGGTCGTACGACTTCTTCAGTTTCCGCAACCGCTTGGGTGCGTCCGCGAACTCCTCCGCGAAGACGTCGGCCGTCTTGCCTGCCCAGGAGAGGATCTCGTCCTCCTTGGCGATCCCCTTGAGGTCCCGCAGCGCCTCGCCCACGTCGTCGGCGAAGTCGTGCAGGGTGCCGGCGAGTTTCCGGATACGCTGCGGATCACCCGGAGTCGGGTCCTTCTCCAGGTCGAGTATGTGCCAGTCCGTCGGCCTGTGTGACACGTGTGTACCCCCGTAACGCCTGCACCGTCCGTGTCGGAACGTGCGGCGAACTTACCAGGCGTGATGCGAACAGGGGTGTGACCAGCCGCTACGGTCACCGACTGGCCGGTGAGCTGCCTGACTTGAGGGCTTCGACGAAGGCGCTGAAAGCGGGGGCCGGGAAGGAGAGGGGGCCGTGGGTGGGGTGTTTGGAGTCGCGTATGGCGACTCGGGTGCGCAGCGGCGCGATCTCCACGCAGGTGTTGCCGTCGCCGCCGGAGTGGGACGACCTTCGCCAGGTTTCGGGTGTGGTCACGTTTGCCTTACAGCTCCTTCGCCATCCGATGTACGGAACGCCTTCAAGTCACTGATCGACCGGTGACCCGGCTTCAGGCTTGAGGGCTTGGACGAACGCGTTGAAGGCGGCGGGAGGGAAGGAGAGGGGGCCGTGGGTGGGGTGTTTGGAGTCGCGTATGGCTGTGCAGGTGGGGGAGCGGGCTATTTCCACGCAGTTGTTGCCGTCGCCGCTTCCGGAGTGGGACGCCCTCTGCCAGCGTTCGGGTGTGGTCATGGTGCCTTACAGCTCCTTCGCCAGACGGTGGATGAAATCGCGTGAGCGTGCAGGTTCGAGAGACGCGGACTCCACCATATGGAAGAGCGTACGGAGAGCGCTGAGCTGGGCTTCGGAGTCGATGAAGGCGGCACCTTGCGGTGCGTCCCGTACGGCCGTGTCCAGTCTGGGTACGGCACCGCTCACGTACATCATGGCGTTGGTGGCTCCCGCGAAGCCGTCCAGGTCGAAGGGGATGACGCGCACGGTGATGTGGTGTGCCTCGGAGAGTTCCAGGATGCGGAGGAGCTGAGCGTGTGTGGCGGTCCGATCGCCCACGCGGATGCGTAGAGCCGCCTCGTGGATGACGGCTGTGTACGGGACGGGCCGGGGTTCCTCGATGATCTGCCTGCGTTCCATCCGGTGTCTCACACGCAGTTCGAGGTCGTCACGGGGCAGTTCGGGGACCCGGTAGGAGAAGACCGCGCGAGCGTAGTCCTCCGTCTGGAAGAGGCCGGGTACGTGCAGGAACTCGATGTCCTGTCGGTGGGTGCAGTGGTGCTCCAGCTCGGCGAGGTCCAGGAACGACGGGGGCAGCAGGCCCTTGTATCGCTCCCACCAACCACGTGTCCGGTCGGTGGCCATGGCGACCAGTGCCTCGACCAACTTCTCATCCGTGCAGGAGTAGTGGGCGGCGAGTTGTCGTACGCGCGTTTCACTGACGCCTGCCACGCCGGCCTCGATCTGACTCACCTGTGCCGAGTCGGTACCGAGCAGCGCGGCGGCTTCGCGCCCCTTGAGCCCTGCGGCCTCCCGTAGTTTCCGCAGTTCAGTGCCCAGTCGCTCCTGGCGTGCGGTGGCCTGCTGCCTGCGCGGCATGGCGTGCTCCTCGCCTTCAACTGCCGACCGGCAGTGACACGTTCGGGGTGAAGAGTATGGCAATGGCTTGCATGGGCCCAAATTTTGGCCCTACTGTCAGTGATGCGACGCACACTCTGTGGCACCCGGGGTTCCGGAAGCGCACCGCTCCGTCATGCCATGACGGATGCGGCGGAGTCACCGCCCGGCCATCTCCCATCCCTGACAGGAGTCCACGCATGCCCGAACCCGGCGTCGAAGAGGCCGCCACCTCATGGGAGTACACCTTGTTCATCCCCAACGACCCACGGGCCGTGACCATCTGCCGCCGCACCCTCCGGCTGATCCTCACGATGCACGGCCTGATCGGCCTCGTCGACACCGCCGAACTGCTGGCGACGGAGCTGGTCGCCAACTCCGTACGGCACACGAAGGGGCCGGCGGCGCTGCGCGTGCGCTGGTCGGACGGCGTGCTGCGGATCGGGGCGTGGGACACGGACCCGGAACCGCCCGGGCCGCCGGGCGCTGGGAGCGGCTCACCGAGGCGGAGGAGGGGCGGGGGCTGGCCCTGGTGCGGGCCTGTGCGGACCTCTGGGGCTGGCAGCCCCATGCGAGGGACGGCAGCCGGGGCAAGTACGTGTGGTGTGACCTCGTCGCGGCCTGACGCGTTGATCGTGCCGACCAGGAAGGAGAGCCGATGGTCAGCTCATCGACTGAGCCGGCTGCTGAGCACCGCGACTGTCATGACGACGACGGGTGCCCGCCGATGATCCTTTTCGGGCACCCTGCCTTTCTGCGGGCCTACCTGGAGACGACCGCCGAGGCGAACTGGTCGCCGGAGTTGCTCGCCGAGTTCGTCCTGGCTCTCGCGGACGCCGGACCCCTTGAGGTCACGGACGACATCCGCGGGAGGGTGAACGCCTGCTCCGACCCGGAGCAGCTCATGGCCTGGGCAAGCCGGGCCATGCAGGTGACCGATGCGGATGCTCTGTTCGCTGATCGGGCGGGCTGACGCGCCGCTGAGGGACCGGCTTCAGCGGTTGATCGACCGGTCCTGTGGTGCCGTCGGGGAAGTTGCGGTGGGAGGAGCCCTTCGACTGCGGCCATTCGAGTCAATAAGATCCCCGTAGGCTCAGCAGACCCTCCTCCCACACGACCCCAGGACACCCGCCATGCCGCGACGCCGCAGTCCCAGCCCGTCCAGCTCGACGGCTCCGAGGAACCGGACACCGCAGCCGGTGCGGGTGCGGCGTCGGTCGTTCGGGGACTTCGTCAAGGCGTTCCTCGCCTTCGTGGCGTTGGCCGTGCTGCTCGTCGGGGTGCCGTTCGCGTTGGCGGTCACCGCCGGCTGGCCGCTCCCGGAGACGTTCGAGCCGATGGAGTGGCTCAAGCAGGACATCTCCGTCGAGACCTTCCTCTCCATCCTGACCTTCGTCGTCTGGCTCGCCTGGGCGCAGTTCACCGCGTGCGTGCTCGTCGAGATGAAGGCCGCGCTGTCGGGGGTCGGGGTGCCGGGACGGGTGCCCGGTGCCGGGCCCAGCCAGCTGCTCGCCCGTCAGCTCGTCGCCGCGCTGCTGCTCGTCGGCGCGACCGCCGCCAGTTTCGCTCCGGGACTGAGCCAGCTCGGGCAGGGCCTCGAGGGCAACCAGCGGCCCGCCGTGGCCGCCGCCGCCCAGCAGACCCCCGGCTTCTTCGCCCAGCAGCAGGAGCAGGCCGCCGGTGCCGCCGCCGCGCTCGCCGAGCAGGCGTCGCACGCCGAAGCGGCGGCGGGCAGCAGCGCCAAGCAGCAGGGCGACACGAAGTTCTACCGGATCCAGCCGCCCGAGGGACGTCACCACGACTCGCTCTGGGAGATCTCCGAGCGGCACCTCGGTGACGGACGCCGGTACAAGGAGATCTTCGAGCTCAACAAGGACCGTACGCAGCCCGACGGTTCCAAGCTGTCCGAGGCCAGTCTGATCCGGCCCGGCTGGATCATGGAGATGCCCGGCGACGCGCGCGGCGGTGACCTCGTCGAGATGCCGGACGAGGCGCCCGAGGTCTCGCCCGAGGTGCGGCAGCAGATCCGCGACTACGACAGGACCGGGGACCACGCGCAGGGCGGCGGAGCCGGCAGTGGTGCCGCTCAGGTCTCCGTGCCGGAGCAGCGGCCCGCGCCCGCGCCCGCCCCCGCGAACGACCACGCCGGCCATCAGCAGGAACGGCAGCACGCCACCCCCGCCCAGGAGTCCTCCTCCTTCGGCCTTCCCGAAGCCCTCCTCGCCGCGCCCCTCCTCGCCGCCGGCCTTCTCGGCGCGCTCGGGCACCGGCGTCGGCAGGCGCTGTGGCAGTCGGCGTTCGGCGGTGTCGGCGGGCGGCGCGGGATGGAGCCGCCCACGCCGGCCGGGGACGCCCAGGACGTGCAGGACGCGCTGCTGGTCGGCGCCGACCCCGAGGGCGTACGGCTGCTCGACCGGTCGCTGCGCGGGCTCGCCGCGTCCCTCGCCGCCGAGTCCCGTCCGCTGCCCACCGTCTACGCGGCCTGGCTCAGCAACGGCGACCTGCACCTCCAGCTTGCCCAGCCTTCGGGGAAGCCGCCGGCGCCCTGGCAGCACGGGCAGGACCAGACGTTCTGGACGCTGGCCAAGGACGACGCCGGGCGGTACGAGGACGCCGACACCGCCGCCCCCTACCCGGGCCTCGTCAGCCTCGGCACCATGGACGACTCGCGGCTGCTGCTCAACCTGGAGTCCGTCCCCGGCATCGTCTCGCTGAGCGGCAGCGAGGCCGACCGGGCCGCCGTGTTCGCCTCCGTCGCCGCCGAGCTGGCCACCAACGGCTGGTCGGACCGGATGACGATCACCCTCGTCGGATTCGGCGAGGACCTGACCCCCCTCGCGCCCAACCGCCTCCGCCACCTCGACGGCATCGAGGCGCTGATCGAGACCATGGAGGCCGAGACGCGGCAGCGGCGCGGCGCGCTCGGCGCCGCCGGGCACGACTCCGTGCTCACCGGGCGCACCGGCCCCGCCCAGCACACCCGTTGGGCCCCGCACCTCGTGCTGCTCGCCGCCGAGCCGTCCGCCGAGGACGCCGTCACGCTCGCCGAACTCGCCGCCGACGCGAGCCGCCTCGGCATCGGCTACCTCGTCGGCACCGGCAGCGGTGATCTGCCGGGCGCCGCCTGGGAGATGGAGATCACCGGCGAGGGCAAGCTGCTCGCGCCCCTCCTCGGCCTGGAACTCGACGCCCAGCTCCTGCCCGCCGCCCAACAACGCGCGGTCGTCGAGCTGTTCACCGACGCCGACCCCGAGCGCGGACCCGACGGGCCCGTCACCACCCCGCCGTTCCTCGTCGACATCAGCGAGCAGGGGCGGCCCGCCGTCTACGCGCGACTGGTCGGACCGTACGAGATCATCGGCCTCGACACCCCGGACGGCGAGCGCAGCGCCCTGCTCCACGAGGCGCTCGCGCTGCTGCTCCTGCACCGCGAGGGCGTGCACCCACGCGTGCTGTCGTCCGCGCTGTGGCCGCGTGGCGTCACCGACGACGTGCGCGAGGCGCTCGTCGAGCGGCTGCGCGCCTGGCTCGGCACCGACCCCGACGGCACCCCCCGCCTCGGCACGGACGACACCGGACGGCTCACGCTCGCCAAGTCCGTCGTCTCCGACCTGGACGTGCTGCGGTCGCTGTACCACGAGGCCACCCAGGGCAGGGGTGTCGACAGCCGGGCCGTACGCGGACGGCTGCTCACCGACGCGCTGGTGCTGGTGCGCGGTCCGCTGCTCGCCGACCGGCCCGAGGGCCGCTACCGCTGGCTCACCCACGAGATCGTCGACGCCCAGCTCCCGCTGCTCGTCGCGGACACCGGACTGGCGCTCTCCGAGTTCCACCTGGAGAAGAACCGCGCGGAGAAGGCCATCGAGGCGATCGAGGCCGCGCTGCGCACCGCCCCGGCCGACGAGCGGCTGTGGAACGAGCTGCTGCGCGCCACCCACGCCCTCGACGACCCCGAGCGGCTCACCGCCCTCGCCGCCGACCTCGTCGGCCGCAGCGGCGCCCGCGGGCTGCCGCCGCGCACCGAGGCGCTGCTCGACGAACTGCTGCCGGCCTGGCGCGACGCGGTCGCCGCGGCGGGATGAGCGACTACCTGAGCGACCACCTGGACGTCGCGTTGATCGTCGCCGCCGCGCTGTGGGGCGCGGCGGCCGGCGCGGTGCTGCCCCGCGCGGCCTACCGGTTCTCCGTCCCGCCGGGGGAGGAGTGGCGGACGGCGTGCCCGGCGGGGCACCCGGTCGGCGGCTGGCTCGGACGGGCCCGGTGCGGGCCGTGCGCGGACCCGTCGTACGGACCGGGCGCGGACCTGTCGCACGGACCGGGCGTGGACCTGTCGCACGGAACGGGCACGGGCCCGTCGCACGGACCGGGCGCGGACCCGTCGTACGGACCGGGCGTGGGCCCTTCGTACGGACCCGGCGCCGCTCCCGCCGCCGTCACCGCCCTCGTCTGCGCCGCCCTCGCCGCCGCCACCGGGACCCGGCCCGAGCTGGGCGTCTGGCTGCTGCTCGCGCCCGTCGGCGTGCTGCTGGCGGTGGTCGACTTCCGGGTGCAGCGGCTGCCCGACCCGCTCACCCTGCCGTTCGCCGGGGCCGCCCTCACCCTGCTCGGCCTGGCCGCCCTCACCCCCGAGCACGCGGGGGAGTGGACCACCGCGCTGCTGGGCGCGCTCGCGCTGGGCGCCGCCTACTTCGTGCTGTTCCTCGTCAACCCGGCCGGCATGGGCTTCGGCGACGTCAAGCTCGCGCTCGGCGCGGGCGCCGTCCTCGGCTGGTACGGCTGGCCGACCGTGATGCTCGGCACCCTCGCCGGGTTCGTCTTCGGGGCGCTGTACGGGGGCGCCCTCGTCGTCGCCCGGAAGGCGGGACGCAAGACGGCGATCCCGTTCGGACCGTTCCTGATCAGCGGGGCTTTCGCCGGGCTGCTGATCGGCGCGTACACGGCCTGACGTCAACCGCCGGACCCGGCTGACGTACGCTGGATCGGTCCGCCCACACCTTGCGCGAAAGGGACACCGGTGACCGAGAAGGCCGACCTTCAGCCCATCCTCGACCGTGCCGCCGCCGGTGGGCGGATCACCCCCGAGGAGGCCCTCGACCTCTACCGCGACGCCCCGCTGCACGCGCTGGGCGCCGCCGCCGACGCCGTCCGCAGGCGCCGGTACGCCGGTACGGAGCACATCGCGACGTACATCATCGAGCGGAACATCAACTACACGAACGTGTGCGTCACGGCGTGCAAGTTCTGCGCCTTCTACGCGGCCCCCAAGGACACGGCGAAGGGCTGGACCCGCGACCTCGACGACATCCTGCGGCGCTGCGCCGAGACCGTCGAGCTCGGCGGTACGCAGATCATGTTCCAGGGCGGTCACCACCCGGACTACGGCGTCGAGTACTACGAGAAGCACTTCGCCGCCATCAAGAAGGAGTTCCCGCAGCTCGTCATCCACAGCCTGGGGGCGAGCGAGGTCGAGCACATGGCGCGGATCAGCAAGGTGGGCGTCGAGGAGGCGATCACCCGCATCCACGCGGCCGGGCTCGACTCCTTCGCCGGCGCGGGCGCCGAGCTGCTTCCCGCCCGCCCGCGCAAGGCCATCGCGCCGCTCAAGGAGTCCGGCGAGCGCTGGCTGGAGATCATGGAGATCGCGCACGGGCTGGGTGTCGAGTCCACGTCCACCATGCTCATGGGGACCGGCGAGACCAACGCCGAGCGGATCGAGCACCTGCGGATGATCCGTGACGTGCAGGACCGCACGGGCGGCTTCCGCGCGTTCATCCCGTACACCTACCAGCCCGAGAACAACCACCTGAAGGGCCGCACCCAGGCCACCCTCTTCGAGTACCTGCGGATGATCGCCATCGCCCGGCTGTTCATGGACAACGTGGCCCACATCCAGGGCTCCTGGCTGACCACCGGCAAGGAGGTCGGCCAGCTCTCCCTGCACTACGGCGCGGACGACCTCGGCTCCATCATGCTGGAGGAGAACGTGGTCTCCTCCGCCGGTGCCAAGCACCGCTCCAACCGGCTGGAGATCATCGACCTGATCCGCAAGGCGGGCCGGGTCCCGGCACAGCGGTCGACGACGTACGAGCACCTCGTGGTCCACGACGACCCGGCGAACGATCCCGTCGACGAGCGCGTGGTCTCCCACATCTCCTCCACGGCCATCGAGGGCGGCACGGCCCACCCGGAGCTGAAGCTCCTGTCCGCCAACTGACGTCCCCGTGCTGACCCTTCACACCGCCGACGCCTCGCCCGAGGCCGCCGTCGTGGTCGACGGCGCGCACATCGCCGCCGTCGGCCCGTACGAACAGCTGGCCGCCGGTCACCCGGGCGCCCGGCTGCGGCGGTGGCCCGGCATCCTGACGCCCGGTCTGCTCAACCCCTACGGTCCGGAACTGCTGGAGCAGGCGTACCACCCCGACCCGCGCGAGGCGGACCGGCTCGGTACCGAGCCGGTGTTCGGGGAGCGCGCGCGGGCACTCCTGGCCGCCGGACCGTCCGTGCGGGGCGCCAGCGCACGCCGCGGAGTGCAGCGCATGCTGGCGCACGGAACGGTCGCGGTCGCCGGTGAGCTGCGCGGCCGCGAGGCCCTGGACGCGGTGCGCAGGGCCGGGCTCGCCCTGGCGGGGCGTCCGGCCGCACTGCCCGGGCCCGCGGCGCTCTCCCCGGTTCCTCTCGTGCTGCTGCCGGGCCTCGGCGCCGGGAGACCCGCGCGGTTCGCGGTGTTCGACGTGCCCGACCGGGACGCCCTCGTGCGGGACGGCGCGTCCACGTGTGTGGCCACCGTCGTGGGCGGCCGCCTGGTGTACCGGCGGCGCTGACCCCGTGGCGGCGCCGGTCCGTGGCGGCGCCGGTCCGTGGCGGCGCCGGTCCGTGGCGGCGCGGTCCTCACCCCGCGAACGCCTTCCCGAAGTGCGGCTGGGTCGAGGACGTCGCCGCGCGCCGGAAGCCGACGCTCCTGCCGGGAGGGGGTACTGCAAGAATGGGCGCGTGACCCGCGCATCCCTGGACAAGCAGCCGCACGAAGTCGCCTCGATGTTCGACGACGTCGCGGAAAGATACGACCTGACGAACGACGTGCTGTCCCTCGGCCAGGACCGGCGATGGCGCAAGGAGGTCGCGAAGGCCGTCGACGCCCGGCCCGCGCAGAAGATCCTGGACCTGGCGGCCGGCACGGGCACCTCGTCGATGCCCTTCGCCCGCGCCGGCGCCTACGTCGTGCCCTGCGACTTCTCCCAGGGCATGCTCCGGGTCGGCAAGCGGAACAACGCCTGGCTCCCGTACACGGCCGGCGACGCGACCCGGCTGCCCTTCAAGGACGACGTCTTCGACGCCGTCACCATCTCCTTCGGGCTGCGCAACGTGCAGGACACGGACGCGGCCCTGCGCGAGATGCGCCGGGTGACCCGGCCCGGCGGGCGGATCGTCATCTGCGAGTTCTCGCATCCGACGTGGGCGCCGTTCCGCACCGTCTACACCGAGTACCTGATGCGCGCGCTGCCGCCGGTCGCCCGGTCGGTGTCGTCCAACCCGGACGCGTACGTCTACCTCGCCGAGTCCATCCGTGCCTGGCCCGACCAGCCCGCGCTGGCCGGACGTCTGCAGGGCGCCGGCTGGTCGAAGGTGGCGTGGCGCGACCTCACGGGCGGAGTGGTGGCGCTGCACCGGGGGTTCAAGGAGAGCTGAGCACCACCGCGTGGGGGAGGGCGGGCTCCTCCAGTTCCCGCTGGAGTCCGCCCGTGGGCGGCACCGGCCCGCGCGGCTCGCGCACCCCTCCGCCGCCCTCGCCCTCACCGAAGTCGAACCACACGTGCACCACGGAGTCCCGCGGCACCTCGGTGCCGGGCTGCGGATACTGGCGTACGACGTAGTCGACGACGGCGAGCCGGAAGTCCGGCCGGTCCGGGGCGTCGACGGACAGGCCCCGGGCCCGGGCCGACTCGCGCGCGTCCACGGCCATCAGTCCGACCAGGCGCGGTACGCGCACTTCGGGTGTCGGGGTCCTGGGTGTCATACGCACGGACGTCACCCCCAAGCGGTACCGGCAGAGTAGACCCGGTGCCGGGCCCGCCGGAAGCATTGAGTGGCTTTCCGTGACAATTGGTTACTCGGAGTGACGGTCGGGTCTCGGGGTCAGAGGTCCAGCCGGTAGCAGTGGGCCTCGCGCGGGTCGGGCGGGATCGTGAACGTCTCGGCGAGGCGCATCCCGAGCCGCCGGGTCACCGCTATGGAACGGGAGTTGCGGGCGTCCACCATCGCCACCACGCCCTTCGGGCCCGCCGCTGTCACCCGCTCCAGCGTCTGCCGGGCCGCCGCGGTGACGTACCCCTTGCCCCAGTGCTCCCGCGCGAGCCGCCAGCCGATCTCGATCTCGCCCGTCGGGCCCCAGTCGCGCTCCCACGGCTGGGCGCCGGTGAAGCCGATGACCCGGCCGGACTCGTCGAGCATGCTCCACAGGCAGAAGCCGAGTTGGGCGTCGTGGCGGCGCTGGCGGGCGGTGAGCTCCTCGTAGACCGACAGCTCCGCCGACGCGCCGCCGTGGAACTCCATGACGTCCGGGTCGTCGAAGATCCGGTGCCAGACGAAGGCGTCCTCGTGGGTGGGGACGCGCAGCCGTACGACGGGGAGAGCTCGGTTCACGGGGCAGCCCTTCAGCCGGGTGATCAATCGTGCTGAATAGACTGCCCGTGTCCAGTGCCGGTCGGCACGCAGATTTCGAACTTGGGGAGATCCCGCCGTGACCGAGCCCCTCTCCGACAACACCGCAGACGTCATTGTCGTAGGCGCGGGGCCGGCCGGCTCCACCACCGCCTACCACCTGGCCCGGTCCGGACTCGACGTGCTCCTGCTGGAGAAGACCGAGTTCCCGCGCGAGAAGGTCTGCGGCGACGGCCTCACCCCGCGCGCCACGAAGCAACTCGTCGCGATGGGCATCGACATCTCCGAGGAGGCCGGCTGGCTGCGCAACAAGGGCCTGCGCATCATCGGCGGCGGTGTCCGCCTCCAGCTCGACTGGCCGGAACTCGCCTCCTTCCCCGACTACGGCCTGGTCCGCAAGCGCGACGACTTCGACGAGCAGCTCGCCCGGCAGGCCCAGAAGGCGGGCGCCCGGCTGTACGAGCGCTGCAACGTCGGCGCGCCGATCGTCGACGACCGCACCGGGCGCATCACCGGGGTGAAGGCCAAGCTCGGCGAGGACAAGCGGGAGGTCACCTTCCACGCCCCGCTGGTCGTGGCCGCCGACGGCAACTCCACCCGGCTGTCCCTGGCGATGGGCCTGCACCGCCGCGAGGACCGCCCGATGGGCGTCGCGGTCCGCACGTACTTCACCTCGCCCCGCCACGACGACGACTACCTGGAGTCCTGGCTGGAGCTGTGGGACCGCCGCGGCCCGCAGGACCGTCTGCTGCCCGGCTACGGCTGGATCTTCGGCATGGGGGACGGGACGAGCAACGTCGGCCTCGGCGTGCTCAACACCTCCGACTCCTTCAAGGAGCTGGACTGGCGCGAGGTCCTCAAGGCCTGGTGCGCCTCGATGCCGGAGGACTGGGGCTACACCCCGGACAACATGACCGGCCCGATCCGCGGCGCAGCGCTCCCCATGGCCTTCAACCGCCAGCCGCACTACACGCGCGGCCTGCTGCTGGTCGGCGACGCGGGCGGTCTGGTGAACCCCTTCAACGGCGAGGGCATCGCCTACGCCATGGAGTCCGGGCAGATCGCCGCCGACGTGATCGTCCAGGCCCACGCGCGGGCCACCCCGGCCCAGCGGGAGATCGCGCTCCAGCGCTATCCGCGGGTGCTGAAGGACACCTACGGCGGCTACTACACGCTCGGCCGGGCCTTCGTGAAGCTCATCGGCAACCCGAAGGTCATGCAGATCGCCGCACAGCGCGGGCTGACGCACCCGATGCTGATGAGGTTCACCCTGAAGCTGCTCGCCAACCTGACGGACCCGACGGGCGGCGACGCGATGGACCGCATCATCAACGGTCTGAGCAAGGTGGCGCCGAAGGCGTGACCGGTCCGGCCGGATGTTCCACCGCGATCACCGCGTGATGCGTCCGTGGACAACTGCTCGACTTCGGCCGGCGCCGTACGGGACGCAGCCGCTCGGGCGCGTCCCGTACGGCGAACGGGTCGCCGGGAACGCCAAGGGCGAGCCGGGGCTGCCGGCGCCGGGCCTCGGCGCGGGCGTGGTCGTGGTCGTGCGTCGCCGTGCGCGGCGGACGGGCGGGGTCATCGCCTGAGAGGCGTGAGTGAGCACCCGCGCGGCGTGAAGCCGTGAGCGGCGCTGTGGACGGCCGGGGTCCGGAGGACGGACCCGGGCCGTCGGCGTCCGTGCCGGGGCGCCGTGAGGGGCCGTCACGGGGCCGTACGGCGTCCGGCCGGTACGTACCGGTACCGGCAATCCGCCGACGTGGCGGGATAATTCGGGCAATCGGGCGATCTTGGTCCGATGCGAGGGAGCGCCGGAGGGCCGCTGCCCCCGAGCGGCAGCGGCCCTTCCGGCCATGACGAGGTGCGGCTCAGAGCACGCGCACGGCGCCCGACGCGGGGTAGCCCGAAAGGTCCTGGATGACGACGCCCTTGGCGGAGTTGGCGGCGTCCAGGTACTGGCCGTTGCCGATGTAGACACCCACGTGGTACGCGGAACCCTTGCCGCCCCAGTAGAGGATGTCGCCGACCTGGACCTGGGACAGCGGGATGTCGGTGCCGGCCATGGACTGGTCCTGCGAGACGCGCGGCAGGTCGACGCCGACCTGCTTGAACGCGGCCTGGACCAGGCTGGAGCAGTCCCAGGCGTTGGGGCCCGAGGCGCCCATGACGTAGGCGTCGCCCACCTGCGCCTGCAGGAAGGCGATGACCGTCGCGACGCTGCCGCTGGCCGGCGCGGAGGCGGTCGCGGTGGTGGCGGTGGCGGCGAGGGTGGTGCGCTCGGCGTCGCGCGTGGCGCGCTCGGCGGCGGCCTTGCGGGCCTCCTCGGCGGCCTTCTTCTTCGCCTCGGCCTTCTTCTTGGCCACGGCGAGGTCCGCCTTGGCCTCCTTGGCGGCCTCCTTGGCGGCCGTGTCACGCTCGGCCTGCAGCTGGTAGTTCGCGGCCGCCTGCTGCGTGGCGTCCGCGGACTGGGCGGCCTGAGCGGCCAGGTCGGCCGTCAGGGTGGGCAGCTCGAGGGTCTGCGTCACCGGCTCGGCGGCGTTCGCCGAACCCGACGCCCCAGCCACTGCCAGGGTGCTGAGGACGCCACCGGCAACTCCGGCCCGCATCGCCATCGTGGACGACGCGGTACGGCGGGGCTTCCGGTGGCTGCGTATGTGAGCGGTGTGGGACATGGGAACAACCGGTACCAGGCGCTGCTTCATATCTTCAAGAAACGTGTGCTGCGCCACAGTTGTTCAATCAGGGCTTCGAATCCCGGGCGTGTCGCTTTTTGGTGACGCCCTAACGGACATTGCGGACGTCCGTGATCGGCCCGTGATCACGTACTTTCATCGTTACGCCCGAATTGCCCCACGCTTACCATCGGTTGGGCTGGTTGGCCAACCCCTCCTCTCCTGCGCCTCTCGTGAATGTGGCGGAGGTCACGGAACGATTACCCGCACCGACGCGTCCGGGAGGACCGGCCGCGCTCCGGCCGGCCGCCGGGATCGCCCGACGGAAGGGAACGTCCCTCACGGACGGCCCGCCGGCTTCTCCGTGCCGCCGGTGATCATTCCCGGACGTTCCGTGCACGGCGGGACAGGCTGACCCGCCAGGTGGCGCCCGCCCGCCTCGAGGACCTGGCCGTGAGCAGTCGATCACGATGGCGGAGCTCACCCACCGGGTCGTACCTTCCGGTCGGGGCGCCATGCGGATCGGCACCTCCCTCGCCCCGCCCTCGACCTCCCTCGCCCCGTCCTCGACCTGTCTCGGCGCGCTGGACGTGCCTGGCATGACGGCCTGCTCGGGCCTGCTCGGGCTTGCTCGGGCCTGCTCGACGTCGGGGCGTCGCAGGGCGCCTCGCCCCGCCCCGCCCCGGACCGGTGCCGGCACCCCGAAGTCCACGGTCGTGGCCCGCCCGCCCGGCCGCCCGCCCGGCCTGGCCGGCAAGGCCACGTGCTACACCGGCCAGGACACCAACGGCGCGTACTGCACCATGGCCGTCCCGAAGGACTGGAACGGCTCCCCGGTCGTCCATGCCCATGGAGGACCCGACTTCTCCCACGACGAGTCCGGCACCACCGAGGACCTGGACCGCTGGGCGGTGATGGTCGACGAGGGACACGCCTGGGCCGGCTCTTCGTACCGCCGTGGTGGCTACGGGGTCAGGATGGCCGCCGCCGACACCGAGCAGGTGCGCCGGCTGTTCGTCGACCGCTTCGGCAGGCCCGACCGTATCTATCTCCACGGCCAGTCCTGGGGCGGCAACGTCGCCGCCAAGGTTGCCGAGACATACGGCAAGAAGTGGGGCGGCTATGACGGGATGCTGCTGACCAGTGGGAACATCGGCGGTGGCGCACGTGGCTACGACCACCGTGTGGACCTTCGCGCGGTCTGCCAGTACTACTGCCGCAACCTTCCCCGTTCCACGGAGCCGCAGTACCCGCTGTGGCAGGGGCTGCCCGCCGATTCCACCATGACCCCCACCGATGTGCT
Organism: Streptomyces sp. NPDC059454; assembly: GCF_042749965.1. NCBI lineage: Bacteria > Bacillati > Actinomycetota > Actinomycetes > Kitasatosporales > Streptomycetaceae > Streptomyces > Streptomyces sp. NPDC059454. Next base: position 73,108 of record NZ_JBHYVC010000007.1, read on the forward strand.
CGCGCGTCTGCGGGAGTGCACCGGCATCGAGTCGGACGCGCGGGAGCGGACCGCGCGGCAGCGGCGCGACCTCGACGACATCCTCGCTGTCACCCGTCTCGACGAGGGGTCGCTGGACTCGCATCCGCTGTACGCGACCTTCCTGTTCCAGGACATCGTGTCGAAGAGGCTCGACGGACGTAACCCGTTCGGCAACCGGGGTGTGCGGTACGAGGGTTCACGCGACGACGAGGCGCTCAACGCGGGTGTGGCCCGCTTCTCGGCCGATCCCACCGCCCGCCGTGACCTGTCCTACGACAGCGACCTCACGGGCCGGGTCTCCCTGCCGGTCCCCACTCTCCACGCGATCGGCGACCCGCAGGTCTTCGTGGAGACCGAGTGGGCCCATCGCGCCACCCTCCGTGGCGCCGGACGGGACGAACACCTCGTCCAGACCTTCACCGAAGAGGGCGAGCACAGCGAGCCGAGCGAGTCCGAGTACGCGAACTCCATATCCGCTCTCGACGACTGGGTACGCTCCGGCAAGAAGCCGACGGCCCGCTCGATCGCACGGTCCTGCGCTTCGTTCGACAGCACCTATGGCGCCGGATGCCTCTACGACCCCGAATTTCGCCCCGCACCGTTCGCCACGCAGATCCTGCCCCGGCCCGGCGGCCGTGACCGGCCCGCCATGACGGCCGCGCAGGAGCGCGCGTGGAGCCGGATCGACGGCGTGGGGATCGCTCCCTGACCGGATGCTCTCACCCTGGTGCCGGCGACCGGACGGCCCGAAGGCGGTTCTCCCTCCACGACCGTGCGACAGCCGGGCATGACGCTGCCGCTGTGAGCGCGTGGGCGGCGGCAGCGGGCCGTCACGTGCGGTTGTGGCCGGTACCGGCCTCGGCCGCCGCGTACCGGCCGGGCCGGAGTCTCCGGGGCTTCGTGTTTCCCAGGTGCTGACGGCCGCCCGGCTCCTGAGAACTGAGCCGAAGGGACCGGTGGCCGGACCGCGTCGCCGTGACTTCGTGAACGCGTGCACACGTCCACATCCCGCTCCCGACCCCCTCTGATGTGTGAACGCTCCTCTACCAAGAGATCAAGTCCAGCACCAATTTGCATGCGCAGGAAGCATCTTGATATGGAGACGGTCTCCCTGAGCTGCGCTGACGAGGTAAAATGTCACCTTTGGTGATCGCGTGGATGCTTGGCGTGTGAAGATCACCGCTCATCCGACTTCATGATCGTTCGTCAGGTGGTGGAGATCACAAAGCTTGTGCAATACCCCGTGTCGCAGATCACAGACTCACGGGCATAGGATGCGGAGCGGTTGGGCTTGTGACCTGCTTCACATGTTCTCGATCTTCGCCGGGGCGGGCGTGGTTCGTGGGGCTGTTGAGGCCGGATCGGCCCGACGCACAACCGCCACAGTCAGTGCCGACTGAGAGGAGCGAGGAGCGGTGAACGCGTATGCGCCCATCCTCGTACTGGGAGCCCTCGGGGCAGGCTTTGCGATCTTCTCCGTGGTCATGGCCACGCTGATCGGTCCGAAGCGGTACAACCGCGCCAAGCTCGAGGCCTACGAGTGCGGTATCGAACCGACCCCCACGCCGGCCGGCGGTGGGCGCTTCCCCATCAAGTACTACCTGACGGCGATGCTCTTCATCATTTTCGATATCGAGATCGTCTTCCTCTACCCCTGGGCCGTCACCTTCGACGCCCTGGGGATTTTCGGGCTCGTGGAGATGCTGCTCTTCGTGCTCACCGTCTTCGTCGCGTACGCGTACGTATGGCGGCGCGGCGGCCTGGAATGGGACTGAGGGGCCTTTAGCCATGGGACTCGAAGAAAAGCTGCCGAGCGGATTCCTGCTGACCACCGTCGAGCAGGCCGCGGGCTGGGTGCGCAAGTCGTCCGTCTTCCCCGCCACGTTCGGCCTCGCCTGCTGTGCCATCGAGATGATGACCACCGGCGCCGGCCGCTACGACCTGGCGCGCTTCGGCATGGAGGTCTTCCGCGGCTCACCGCGGCAGGCGGACCTCATGATCGTCGCCGGGCGGGTCAGCCAGAAGATGGCGCCGGTGCTGCGGCAGGTCTACGACCAGATGCCGAACCCCAAGTGGGTGATCTCCATGGGGGTCTGCGCCTCCTCGGGCGGCATGTTCAACAACTACGCGATCGTGCAGGGCGTCGACCACATCGTCCCGGTCGACATCTATCTCCCCGGCTGCCCGCCCCGCCCCGAGATGCTGATGGACGCCATCCTCAAGCTCCACCAGAAGATCCAGACCTCCAAGCTCGGCGTGAACGCCGAGGAGGCGGCCCGCGAGGCGGAGGAGGCGGCGCTCAAGGCCCTGCCCACGATCGAGATGAAGGGGCTGCTGCGATGAGCGACGCGAACGGCAACGGCGCGAACGGGCCGAACGGGGTCAACCCCGAGAAGGACCTCTCCGCCGAGAACCTCCCGGGCCGGCGCGGTCAGGACGGCGAGGAGATCCGCGTCCAGCGCGGCATGTTCGGCGCCAACAACGGCGGCGACACCTCCGGCTACGGCGGACTGGTCCGCTCGATCCGGCTCCCGGGACCGGCGTCCCGCCCTTACGGCGGCTGGTTCGACGAGGTCGCCGACGAGCTGGAGGGAGCCCTGGAGGAGCAGGACCTGCTCCCGGAGAACGCCATCGAGAAGACGGTCGTCGACCGCGGCGAACTCACCTTCCACATCGAGCGCGAGCACCTGGTCCGGGTCGCCCGCACCCTGCGCGACGACCCCGCCCTGCGCTTCGAACTGTGCACCGGCGTCAGCGGCGTGCACTACCCGAACGACAAGGGCCGCGAGCTGCACGCCGTCTACCACCTGCGCTCGATCACCCACAACCGGCTGATCCGCCTCGAAGTCAGCGCCCCCGACAGCGACCCGCACATCCCGTCGCTGTTCTCCGTCTATCCGACGAACGACTGGCACGAGCGCGAGACGTACGACTTCTACGGCATCGTCTTCGACGGTCACCCGGCCCTCACGCGGATCATGATGCCGGACGACTGGCAGGGCCATCCGCAGCGCAAGGACTATCCCCTCGGCGGCATCCCCGTCGAGTACAAGGGCGCCCAGATCCCGGCTCCGGACCAGCGGAGGTCGTACTCATGAGCACGTCGCACGCCTCCCCTCGGGAGACCACCGAGGGCACCGTATATACGGTCACCGGCGGAGACTGGGACGAGGTCGTCGAGACCGCGGCCCGCGCCGACGACGAGCGCATCGTCGTCAACATGGGTCCGCAGCACCCGTCCACCCACGGAGTGCTCCGCCTGATCCTGGAGATCGACGGCGAGACGGTCACCGAGGCCCGCTGCGGCATCGGCTACCTCCACACCGGCATCGAGAAGAACCTCGAGTACCGGACGTGGACCCAGGGCACCACGTTCGTGACGCGCATGGACTACCTGACGTCGTTCTTCAACGAGACGGCGTACTGCCTGGGCGTCGAGAAGCTCCTCGGGATCGAGGACCAGATCCCGGACCGGGCCACCGTCATCAGGGTGCTCCTGATGGAGCTGAACCGGCTCTCCTCCCACCTGGTGTGCATCGCCACCGGCGGCATGGAACTCGGCGCCACCACGATCATGATCTACGGATTCCGTGATCGTGAACTCATTCTCGATCTCTACGAGCTCATCACCGGGCTCCGCATGAACCACGCGTACATCCGCCCCGGCGGACTCGCCCAGGACCTGCCGCCCGGCGCGGTGGACCGGATCCGCGAGTTCGTGAAGACGATGCGGAAGAACCTCCCGGAGTACGACAAGCTCGCCACCGGGAACCCCATCTTCAAGGCCCGCATGCAGGACGTCGGCTACCTGGATCTGGCCGGCTGCATGGCCCTCGGTGCCACCGGCCCGATCCTGCGCTCCACCGGTCTGCCGCACGACCTGCGCAAGTCGCAGCCGTACTGCGGATACGAGACCTACGACTTCGAGATCCCGACCGCCGACACCTGCGACTCCTACGGCCGCTTCCTGATCCGGCTCGAGGAGATGCGCCAGTCGCTGCACATCGTCGAGCAGTGCCTGGACCGGCTCCAGCCCGGACCGGTCATGGTCGCCGACAAGAAGATCGCCTGGCCCGCCCAGCTCGCCCTGGGACCGGACGGACTGGGCAACTCCCTCGACCACATCAAGAAGATCATGGGCACCTCCATGGAGGCCCTGATCCACCACTTCAAGCTGGTCACCGAGGGCTTCCGCGTCCCGCCGGGACAGGCGTACGCGGCGGTCGAGTCGCCCAAGGGCGAGCTCGGGGCGCATGTCGTCTCCGACGGCGGCACCCGCCCCTACCGGGTCCACTTCCGCGACCCGTCCTTCACCAACCTGCAGGCCATGGCGGCGATGTGCGAGGGCGGCCAGGTCGCCGACGTCATCGTCGCCGTCGCGTCCATCGACCCCGTGATGGGAGGCGTCGACCGGTGACCACCTCTTCTTCCGAGCGGTCCGAGCGGGGCGTCAGCCTGGGCATGCCCGAACTGCCCGCGCCCGCCTACCCGGACGACGTCCGGACCCGGCTGGAGACCGACGCGCGCGAGATCATCGCCCGCTACCCGGACTCCCGGTCCGCCCTCCTGCCCCTGCTGCACCTCGTGCAGTCGGAGGAGGGCCACGTCACGCGCACCGGGATGCGGTTCTGCGCGGACGTGCTCGGCCTGACCACCGCGGAGGTGACCGCGGTCGCCACCTTCTACACCATGTACCGGCGCCGGCCGAGCGGTGACTACCAGGTCGGGGTGTGCACCAACACCCTGTGCGCCGTCATGGGCGGCGACGCGATCTTCGAGGAGCTCCAGGAGCACCTGGGCGTCGGCAACGGAGGGACCACCGACGACGGCAAGGTCACCCTGGAACACATCGAGTGCAACGCGGCCTGCGACTTCGCGCCCGTGGTGATGGTGAACTGGGAGTTCTTCGACAACCAGACACCCGAGAGCGCCAAGCGCATGGTCGACGACCTGCGCGCCGGCCGACCGGTCGCGCCCACCCGTGGGGCGCCCCTGTGCACGTTCAAGGAGACCGCCCGCATCCTGGCCGGCTTCCCCGACGCGCGCGAGGGAGCCGTCGAGGCCACCGGCAGTGCGGGACCCGCCTCCCTGATCGGTCTGAAGCTGGCCAAGGGGGAGGCCGCACCCGCGCGTGTGGTGCACCCGCGCGGCGAGGCGCCCCGGGACACCCCGCCGCACGAGCCGTCGCCCACCGAGCACCTCAGCTCGCACGACGCGCCGCAGGACACATCGGCCTCGGACCCGGCCCACCCGTCGCCCACCACCACCCGTGGAGGAGAGGCTTCGCCTCGCCCCTCCGATTCGTCGGGACCTGTCGCCGAGGAGGGGGAGTGATGACCTTGGCACCCGAACTCAAGGACATGAGCCCGGAGAAGCTGCTCGCACCCGTGCTGTCGGCCTTCTGGGACGAGGACGCGTCCTGGACGCTGGACGTCTACCGGAGGCACGAGGGATACGAGGGGCTTCGCAAGGCGCTCGCCATGCCGCCGGACGACGTCATCGCGTACGTCAAGGAGTCCGGTCTGCGCGGGCGCGGCGGCGCCGGCTTCCCGACGGGAATGAAGTGGCAGTTCATTCCCCAGGGGGATGGAAAACCGCACTATCTAGTTGTCAACGCCGACGAGTCGGAGCCCGGAACGTGCAAGGACATTCCGCTCCTCTTCGCGAACCCGCACAGCCTCATCGAGGGCATTGTCATCGCCTGTTATGCCATCAGGTCGTCTCATGCCTTCATCTATCTGCGTGGTGAAGTCGTCCCTGTCCTGCGGCGGTTGCACGAGGCCGTGCGCGAGGCCTACGCGGCCGGCTTCCTCGGCGAGAACATCCTGGGCAGCGGACTCGACCTCGAACTCACCGTGCACGCGGGCGCGGGCGCGTACATCTGCGGTGAGGAGACCGCACTGCTCGACTCGCTCGAAGGCCGCCGGGGTCAACCGCGGCTCCGTCCCCCCTTTCCTGCCGTCGCGGGTCTCTATGCGTGCCCGACTGTGGTGAACAACGTCGAGTCGATCGCATCGGTTCCCGCCATCATGAACCGGGGCAAGGAATGGTTCCGCTCGATGGGCAGCGAGAAGTCCCCCGGCTTCACGCTCTATTCCCTCAGTGGGCACGTCGCGAACCCCGGACAGTACGAGGCGCCCCTCGGCATCACGCTGCGCCAGCTGCTGGAGATGAGCGGCGGGATGCGCCCAGGCCACCGGCTGAAGTTCTGGACACCGGGCGGCTCCTCGACGCCGATGTTCACCGACGAGCACCTCGACGTCCCCCTCGACTACGAAGGAGTGGGCGCCGCGGGTTCCATGCTCGGCACGAAGGCCCTGCAGTGCTTCGACGAGACGACCTGCGTCGTCCGTGCCGTCACCCGCTGGACCGAGTTCTACGCCCACGAGTCCTGCGGCAAGTGCACGCCCTGCCGCGAGGGGACGTACTGGCTGGTCCAGCTGATGCGGGACATCGAGGCTGGCAAGGGGCAGATGGCCGACCTCGACAAGCTGAACGACATCGCCGACAACATCAACGGCAAGTCCTTCTGCGCCCTCGGCGACGGCGCCGCCTCGCCGATCTTCTCCTCGCTCAAGTACTTCCGTGAGGAGTACGAGCAGCACATCACGGGCCGGGGCTGCCCCTTCGACCCGGCCAGGTCCACGGCCTGGGCCGACCACCGTACGGAGGTGAACGCATGACTGTGACCACCAGCGCTCCCTCCGGCGGAGGGGAGGCCGCGATCCCGCCCGAGGACCTCGTGACGCTGACCATCGACGGCGCCGAGATCAGCGTGCCCAAGGGCACCCTGGTCATCCGGGCCGCCGAGCAGCTCGGCATCGAGATCCCCCGGTTCTGCGACCACCCGCTCCTCGACCCGGCGGGCGCCTGCCGCCAGTGCATCGTCGAGGTCGAGGGCCAGCGCAAGCCCATGGCGTCCTGCACCATCACCTGCACCGACGGGATGGTGGTGAAGACCCAGCTCTCCTCGCCGGTCGCGGAGAAGGCCCAGAAGGGTGTGATGGAGCTGCTGCTCATCAACCACCCGCTGGACTGCCCGGTCTGCGACAAGGGCGGCGAGTGCCCGCTGCAGAACCAGGCGATGTCGCACGGCAACGCCGAGTCCCGCTTCGAGGGCAGGAAGCGCACCTACGAGAAGCCCGTCCCGATCTCCACACAGGTGCTGCTCGACCGTGAGCGGTGCGTGCTGTGCGCCCGCTGCACCCGGTTCTCCAACCAGGTCGCGGGCGATCCGATGATCGAGCTGATCGAGCGGGGCGCGCTCCAGCAGGTCGGCACCGGCGAGGGCGACCCCTTCGAGTCGTACTTCTCCGGCAACACCATCCAGATCTGCCCGGTCGGCGCGCTCACCTCGGCGGCGTACCGGTTCCGCTCCCGCCCCTTCGACCTGATCTCGTCGCCGTCGGTGTGCGAGCACTGCTCCGGCGGCTGTGCCACCCGCACCGACCACCGGCGCGGCAAGGTCATGCGGCGGCTCGCCGCGTACGACCCCGAGGTCAACGAGGAGTGGATGTGCGACAAGGGGCGCTTCGCGTTCCGGTACGCGCAACTGCCAGGCCGCCTCGACACGCCACTCGTACGGAACCCGGAGGGCGAGCTGGAGCCGGCGTCCTGGCCGGACGCGCTGCAGATCGCGGCGCAGGGGTTGCTGGCCTCGCGCGGTCGCACCGGTGTCCTGACCGGCGGCCGGCTCACCGTCGAGGACGCCTACGCGTACAGCAAGTTCGCGCGGGTGGCGCTCGCCACCAACGACATCGACTTCCGCGCGCGCGTGCACAGCGCCGAGGAGGCCGACTTCCTCGCCGCGCAGGTCGCGGGACGCGGCCGTGACCTCGACGGTACGGGTGTCACGTACACGCACCTGGAGAAGGCGCCCGCGGTTCTGCTGGTCGGGTTCGAGTCCGAGGAGGAGGCACCCGGCGTCTTCCTGCGGCTGCGCAAGGCCTCGCGGAAGCACGGACAGAAGACCTTCGCCCTGGCCACGCACGCCACGCGCGGGCTCGAGAAGGCCGGCGGCACGCTGCTGCCGGCGGCTCCCGGTACCGAGACCGAGTGGCTGGACGCCCTGTCGAGCGGCGTCGGCCTGGAGGGCGACGGGGCCAGGGCCGCCGAGGCGCTGCGGGGCGAGGGCGCGGTCGTCGTCGTCGGCGAGCGGCTGGCGGCCGTACGGGGCGGCCTGACCGCCGCTGTCCGGTTCGCCGCCGCCACCGGCGCCCGGCTGGTGTGGATCCCGCGCCGGGCCGGGGAGCGGGGCGCGCTGGAGGCGGGCGCGCTGCCGGCGCTGCTGCCGGGCGGCCGTCCGTCGACCGACCCCCGCGCGCGCGAGGAGGTCGCCGCGCTCTGGGGCATGGCCGAACTGCCGCACCGCTACGGCCGCGACACCGGACAGATCGTCGAGGCGGCGGCACGCGGTGAGCTCCAGGCGCTGCTGGTCGCGGGCGTGGAGGTCGCCGACCTGCCCGACCCGGCCCGCGCGCGTGCCGCACTCGCCGAGGCCGGGTTCGTGGTCTCGCTGGAGCTGCGGCCCGGCGAGGTCACCGAACTCGCCGACGTCGTCCTGCCCGTCGCCGCGGTCGCGGAGAAGGCCGGCACCTTCCTCAACTGGGAAGGCAGGGTCCGCATGTTCGAGGCGGCGCTCAAGCCCGACCAGATGACCCGGCGGCTCGCGCCCGCCGACGCGCGCGTGCTGCAGATGCTGGCCGACGCCATGGACGTCCACCTGGGGCTGCCGGACCTGCGCACCATCCGCGCGGAGCTCGACCGGCTCGGCGCCTGGGACGGTCCCCGGGCCACCGACCCGCTGGAGACCGCGGGCGCGCTGCCCCGGCCGGCCGCCGGGGAGGCCGTGCTCGCCGGGCACCGGCTGCTGCTCGACGAGGGCCTCCTGCAACGGGGCGACGAGGCGCTCGCCGGCACCCGGCACGCCGCCCGCGCGCGCGTGTCGGCCGCCACGGCCGCCGAGGCCGGCGTCAAGGACGGCGACCTGCTCGCGGTGACCGGCACCGAGGGAACGGTCGAGCTGCCCCTGGCCGTCACCGAGATGCCCGACCGCGTGGTGTGGCTCCCGCTGAACTCCGTCGGCGGCGGCGTCGCCTCCGGCACCGGGGCACTGCCCGGCTCACTCGTCCGTATCGGCCCGGCGACGCCCGCCGACGAGGCCACCGAGGAGGTGGAGGCATGAGCCCGTACCTCGCCGCTGAAGACCTCTCGATGTTCGGCACCGACCCCTGGTGGCTGGTCGTCGTCAAGGCGGTGTTCTGCTTCGCCTTCCTGATGGTGACCGTGCTGATCTCCATCGTCATGGAGCGCAAGGTCGTCGCCTGGATGCAGCTGCGCATCGGTCCCAACCGGCACGGCCCCTGGGGCATGCTCCAGTCGCTCGCCGATGGCGTGAAGCTGATGCTCAAGGAAGACGTCATCGTCAAACGCGCGGACAAGGCGGTCTACGTCCTCGCGCCGGTCGTCGCGGCCATCCCGGCCTTCATGGCGTTCGCGGTGATCCCCTTCGGCCCGGCCGGCAACGAGATCTCGGTCTTCGGACACCGCACCACCATGCAGCTGACCGACCTGCCGATCGCGATGCTGTACATCCTCGCGGTCGCCTCGGTCGGCATCTACGGCATCGTCCTGGCGGGCTGGAGCTCCGGCTCCACCTATCCGCTCCTCGGCGGCCTGCGCTCCTGCGCGCAGATGATCTCGTACGAGATCGCCATGGGCGCCGCGTTCGCCTCGGTGTTCCTCTACTCGGGGTCGATGTCGACGTCGACGATCGTCGAGGCGCAGACCGACCGCTGGTACATCCTGCTGCTGCCGGTCTCCTTCCTCATCTACATCGTGACGATGGTCGGCGAGACCAACCGCGCCCCGTTCGACATGCCGGAGTCCGAGGGCGACCTCGTCGGCGGCTTCAACACCGAGTACTCGTCGATCAAGTTCGCGATGTTCATGCTCGCCGAGTACATCAACATGGTGACCGTCTCGGCCGTCGCCGTGACCCTCTTCCTGGGCGGCTGGCGGGCCCCGTGGCCGATCAGCACGTTCTGGGAGGGCGCGAACCACGGCTGGTGGCCGATGCTCTGGTTCACGGGCAAGCTCCTCTCGCTGCTGTTCGGCTTCGTGTGGCTGCGCGGCACGCTCCCGCGCGTGCGCTACGACCAGCTGATGAAGCTCGGCTGGAAGGTCCTCATCCCGGTGTCCCTGGTGTGGCTGATGCTCGTCGCCACCGTGCGGGCGCTGCGGAACGAGGGCTACGACTTCGCCAACATCGCGCTCTACATCGCCGCGGGCGTCCTCGCCCTGCTGCTGCTCTCCTTCGTCGCCGACATGTTCCGGTCGAAGGCGAAGGAGTCCGAACAGCCCGATGGCCCGCCTGCCTTCGACCCCATGGGCGGCGGATTCCCCGTACCGCCGCTGCCGGGACAGGAGGTGCCGCCGGTGCCGCGACGCCGTTCGCGCCGGGAGCGGGAGCTGATTGTCAGTGGTGCCCCCGATACTCAGAGTGACGGATCTGTGGGCGGACCCGCGGATGGAAAGGAGGCGTCCGATGGCTGAGGAGCCCAAGGAGACCAAGCCCGGTTTCCTGAACCCCGTGGCCGGCTTCGGCGTGACCTTCAAGGCCATGTTCAAGAAGCGGCTGACCGAGCAGTACCCGGAGCAGCAGAAGACCACCGCTCCGCGTTTCCACGGACGGCACCAGCTCAACCGCCATCCGGACGGCCTGGAGAAGTGCGTCGGCTGCGAGCTGTGCGCCTGGGCCTGCCCCGCCGACGCGATCTACGTCGAAGGCGCGGACAACACCGAGGAGGAGCGCTACTCGCCCGGTGAGCGGTACGGCCGCGTCTACCAGATCAACTACGCCCGCTGCATCCTGTGCGGGCTGTGCATCGAGGCGTGTCCCACGCGTGCGCTGACGATGACCAACGAGTTCGAGCTGGCGGACTCCAGCCGCGCCAACCTCATCTACACCAAGGAGCAGCTGCTCGCCGGTCTGGAGGAAGGCATGGTCGACTCGCCGCACGCCATGTACCCGGGCACGGACGAACAGGACTACTACCGGGGCCTGGTGACCGAGGCCGCGCCCGGTACGGAGCAGCAGACCGCCCACTCCAAGGGTGAGGTGGTGCAGGAGGCCGACTCGACCTTCGGCGCGGAGGAACCGGCGTCGGAGGAAGTGATCAAGCGATGACCGAGCAGCTCGCCGCCTACTCCACCTCCACCGGAGAGGCCTTCCAGTTCTGGATCCTCGGCACGGTCGCCGTGATCGGCGCCCTGTGCACCGTCTTCATGAGGCGGGCCGTGCACAGCGCGCTCTGCCTCGCCGGCACCATGATCATCCTGGCGGTGTTCTACCTCGCCAACGGCGCCTACTTCCTGGGCGTCGTCCAGATCGTCGTCTACACCGGCGCGATCATGATGCTGTTCCTGTTCGTGGTGATGCTGGTCGGCGTCACCGCGGCGGACTCCCTGAAGGAGACCATCAAGGGCCAGCGCTGGCTGGCCCTGCTGTGCGGTCTCGGCTTCGGCGTCCTGCTGGTCGGCGGGATCGGGAACGCCTCGCTCAGCGAGTTCAACGGCATCGGCGAGGCGAACGCGGGCGGCAATGTGGAGGGCCTCGCGGCCCTCCTCTTCACCAAGTACGTCTTCGCCTTCGAGATCACCGGCGCCCTGCTCATCACGGCCGCCGTCGGCGCCATGGTGCTCACCCACCGCGAGCGCACCGAACGCGCCAGGACACAGCGGGAGCTGGCCGAACAGCGCGTCCGCGACGGCAAGTACCTGCCGCCGCTGCCGGCGCCGGGTGTGTACGCCCGGCACAACGCGGTGGACATCGCGGGTCTGCTGCCCGACGGCACCCCGTCGGACCTCACCGTCAGCAAGACGCTGCGGGAGCGCGGCCAGATCCGTGACGTGTCGCAGGAGGCGATCAACGACCTGCGGGCGATGGAGCAGCGTGCTCAGGAGCGTCTGGAGCGCACCGCGATCGACGCGCCGACCTTCAAGCGGGCCGAGGAGGCGTCGAAGTGAACCCCGTCAACTATCTGTACCTGGCCGCGCTGTTGTTCACGATCGGCGCCACCGGCGTACTGATCAGGCGCAACGCGATCGTCGTCTTCATGTGCGTCGAGCTCATGCTCAACGCCTGCAACCTCGCGTTCGTCGCCTTCTCCCGGATGCACGGCAACCTCGACGGCCAGGTCATCGCGTTCTTCACGATGGTCGTCGCCGCCGCGGAGGTCGTGGTCGGGCTGGCGATCATCGTGTCCCTGTTCCGTTCCCGCCACTCGGCCTCGGTCGACGACGCCAGCCTGATGAAGCTGTGAGGGGCTGCTGAATCGTGGAGAACCTGATTGCGCTGCTGGTGGCGGCGCCCCTGCTCGGAGCGGTGGTCCTGCTGTGCGGCGGACGCCGGCTGGACGCCGTGGGCCATTGGATCGGCACGCTGCTCGCGGCCGTCTCCTTCGTGCTCGGCCTGGTGCTGTTCACCGACCTGCTGGGCAAGGGCGCCGAGGAACGCACCGTCACGCAGCACCTGTTCAGCTGGATCCCGGTGGAGGGCTTCCAGGCCGACGTCGCCTTCCGGCTCGACCAGCTGTCGATGACGTTCGTCCTGCTGATCACCGGCGTCGGCTCGCTGATCCACCTGTACTCCGTCGGGTACATGGAGCACGACGAGCGGCGCCGCCGCTTCTTCGGCTATCTGAACCTGTTCCTCGCGGCGATGCTGATCCTCGTACTCGCCGACAACTACCTGCTGCTGTACGTCGGCTGGGAGGGCGTCGGTCTCGCCTCCTACCTGCTGATCGGCTTCTGGCAGCACAAGCCGAGTGCCGCGACGGCCGCGAAGAAGGCCTTCCTGGTCAACCGCGTCGGCGACATGGGCCTGTCCATCGCGATCATGCTGATGTTCCTGTGGTTCGGCACCTTCGCCTTCGGGCCGGTGCTCGGCACCCTGGAGGAGCCCGGTCTCGCCGGGCAGGCCGGCGAGGGCAAGCTCACCGCCATCGCGCTGATGCTGCTGCTCGCCGCCTGCGGCAAGTCCGCCCAGGTGCCGCTGCAGTCCTGGCTCGGGGACGCGATGGAGGGCCCGACCCCCGTCTCGGCCCTGATCCACGCCGCGACCATGGTGACGGCGGGCGTGTACCTGATCGTCCGCTCCGCGGCCGTCTTCAACGGAGCCCCGGACGCACAACTGGTCGTCACCATCGTCGGCGCGGTCACGCTGCTGTTCGGTGCGATCGTCGGTTGCGCGAAGGACGACATCAAGAAGGCGCTGGCCGGCTCGACCATGTCGCAGATCGGTTACATGGTGCTGGCCGCGGGCCTCGGCCCCATCGGCTACGTCTTCGCGATCATGCACCTGGTGACGCACGGCTTCTTCAAGGCCGGGCTGTTCCTCGGCGCCGGCTCGGTGATGCACGGCATGAACGACGAGGTCGACATGCGCCGTTACGGCGGCCTCCGTAAGTACATGCCGGTCACGTTCGTCACCTTCGGCCTCGGCTACCTCGCCATCATCGGCTTCCCGGGCCTGTCCGGCTTCTTCTCCAAGGACAAGATCATCGAGTCCGCCTTCGCCAAGGGCGGCACCGAGGGCTGGATCCTCGGCGCCTGCGCCCTGCTGGGCGCGGCCATCACCGCGTACTACATGACGCGCGTGATGCTGATGACGTTCTTCGGCGAGGAGCGCTGGCGCAACGCGCCGACGCCGTCCCCGGCGGCGCCGGGCGTGGAGCCCGCCGCCGAGACGCGCGGCGCGTACGAACCGCCGCACCCGCACGAGTCCCCGAAGATCATGACGATCCCGATGATCGTGCTGGCCGTCGGATCGGTCGCGGGCGGTGCCTTCTTCAGCATCGGCGACCGCTTCATGCACTGGCTGGAGCCCGTCACCGGGCACGACCACGGTCACGCGCCGATCAGCGCCATGACGGTGACCGCCGCCACGGTCGCCGTGATGGTCATCGGCGTGGCGGTCGCCTGGGCCCAGTACGGGCGCCGCCCGGTGCCGGCCGTCGCCCCGCGCGGGTCGCTGCTCACCCGGGCCGCCCGGCGCGACCTGCTCCAGGACGACTTCAACCACGTGGTCCTGGTCCGCGGCGGTGAGCACCTCACCCGCTCGCTGGTCTACGTCGACCACACCCTGGTCGACGGGGTCGTCAACGGCACGGCGGCCTCCATGGGCGGCCTGTCCGGGCGGATGCGCAGGCTGCAGAACGGCTTCGCGCGGTCCTACGCGGTCTCCATGTTCGGCGGCGCGGCGGTCCTCGTCGCCGCGACCCTGCTGATGAGGGCGGTCTGATACCGATGTCCTTTCCTCTGCTGACAGCGACGGCGGCGCTCCCGGCCATCGGGGCGATCGCCACGGCCGCCGTACCGGCCGCGAAACGCACGGCCGCCAAGTGGCTGGCCCTGCTGTTCTCGCTCGCCACGCTCGCCTCGGCGATCGTCGTCCTGGTGCGGTTCGACCCGGACGGCGACCGCTACCAGCTCACCGAGTCCCACGCCTGGATCGCGGACTTCGGGGTGCGGTACGAGCTGGGTGTGGACGGCATCGCGGTGGCGCTGATCGCGCTGACCGCCCTGCTGATCCCGTTCATCGTCCTCGCGGGCTGGCACGACGCCGATCCGCTGGAGACGGGGAGCAAGAGGTGGCGGCCGACGCAGGGCTTCTTCGCCCTGATCCTGGCCGTCGAGGCGATGGTGATCATCTCCTTCGAGGCCACCGACGTCTTCCTCTTCTACATCTTCTTCGAAGCCATGCTGATCCCGCTGTACTTCCTCATCGGCGGCTTCGGGGACCGTGCCCACGAGCACGGCGAGGAGAAGGCGGCGACGCAACGGTCGTACGCGGCGGTGAAGTTCCTGCTCTACAACCTGGCCGGCGGTCTGATCATGCTGGCCGCGGTGATCGGGCTGTACGTGGTCGCCGGGAACTTCTCGCTCACCGAGATCGCCGCGGCGCGGGCCGACGGCTCGCTGGACATGGCGACGAACACCGAGCGCTGGCTGTTCCTCGGCTTCTTCTTCGCCTTCGCGGTGAAGGCGCCGCTGTGGCCGCTGCACACCTGGCTGCCCAACGCCATGCAGGAGTCCACCGCCCCGGTGGCCGTGCTGATCACTGCGGTCGTCGACAAGGTGGGCACCTTCGCGATGCTCCGCTTCTGCCTCGGGCTGTTCCCGGAGGCCAGTGAGTGGGCGACACCGGTCGTCCTCGTGCTGGCGGTCGTCAGCATCATCTACGGCGCGCTGCTCGCGGTCGGCCAGCGCGACATCAAGCGGCTGATCGCGTACGCGTCGATCTCGCACTTCGGCTTCATCATCATGGGCATCTTCGCGATGACCAGCCAGGGCCAGTCCGGGGCGACGCTCTACATGGTCAACCACGGCATCTCGACCGCCGTGCTCATGTTGATCGCCGGGTTCCTGATCTCGCGGCGCGGCTCCCGGCTCATCGCCGACTACGGCGGGGTGCAGAAGGTCGCCCCGGTGCTCGCCGGCACCTTCCTGATCGGCGGCCTCGCGACCCTCTCCCTGCCGGGGCTCGCGCCCTTCGTCAGTGAGTTCCTGGTCCTGGTCGGCACGTTCACGCGCTATCCGGTGATCGGCATCATCGCCACCCTCGGCATCGTCCTCGCCGCGCTCTACACCCTCGTCCTGTACCAGCGGACGATGACCGGCCCGGTGAAGCCCGAGGTCTCCGCGATGCCCGACCTGCGGGTGCGGGAGATCGCGGTGGTGGCGCCGCTGATCGTGCTGCTGGTCTTCCTGGGCGTCTACCCGAAGCCCGTCACGGACGTCGTGAACCCGGCGGTGGAGCACACCATGTCCGACGTACAGAAGAAGGATCCCCGGCCCGAGGTGGAGGCGGCCAAGTGAGCGCAACAGCCGTCCACAGCCTGTGGACAACGGCGGCCGACCCGATCTCGAAGATCGACGCGCCGAAGATCGAATACGGGCAGCTCGCCCCCACCCTGATCGTCGTCGGCGCGGCGGTCGTCGGGATCATGGTCGAGGCGTTCGTACCGCGCAGGTCGCGCTACTACGCGCAGATGTTCGTGGCCGTGGCCGCGCTGGCCGCCGCCTTCGCCGCGGTCGTGGCGCTCGCCGCGGACGGCTACGGCACGACCAAGGCGGGCATCGCGGCGATGGGCGCCATCGCCGTCGACGGGCCCGCCCTGTTCCTGCAGGGCACGATCCTGCTGACGGCCCTGGTCGGCCTGTTCACCTTCGCCGAGCGCCGGCTCGACCCGGAGGCGCACGGCAACCGCGTCGACTCCTTCGCCGCCCAAGCCGCGTCCGTACCGGGCAGCGACAGTGAGAAGAAGGCGGTCAAGGCCGGGTTCACCACCACCGAGGTGTTCCCGCTGCTGCTCTTCGCGGTCGCCGGCATGCTGGTCTTCCCGGCGGCCAACGACCTGCTGACGCTGTTCGTGGCGCTGGAGGTGCTCTCGCTCCCGCTGTACCTGCTGTGTGCGCTGGCCCGCCGCAAGCGGCTGATGTCGCAGGAGGCCGCGGTCAAGTACTTCCTGCTCGGCGCGTTCGCCTCCGCGTTCACGCTGTTCGGCATCGCGCTGCTGTACGGCTACTCGGGCTCGATGTCGTACGCCACGATCGCGCAGGTCGTCGACGGCACGGTGCAGGACGTCAACCCGGCGCTCGCCGACACCATGGGCAACGACGCGCTGCTGCTGGTCGGTGCCGCGCTGCTGGTCATGGGCCTGCTGTTCAAGGTCGGCGCCGTCCCCTTCCACATGTGGACGCCCGACGTGTACCAGGGCGCCCCGACGCCGGTGACCGGTTTCATGGCGGCGGCGACCAAGGTGGCCGCGTTCGGCGCGCTGCTGCGGATCCTGTACGTCGTGCTGCCGGGCCTGCGCTGGGACTGGCGGCCGGTGATGTGGGCCGTCGCCATCGTCACCATGCTGGTCGGTGCGATCGTGGCGATCACACAGACCGACATCAAGCGGTTGCTGGCGTACTCGGCGATCTCGCACGCGGGCTTCATCCTCGCGGGTGTCATCGCGACCACGCCGTCGGGCATCTCGTCCGTCCTCTTCTACCTGGCGGCGTACTCGTTCGTGACGATCGGCGCGTTCGCGGTGGTCACGCTGGTCCGGGACGCCGGCGGCGAGGCGACGCACCTGTCGAAGTGGGCGGGGCTCGGCCGTCGCTCCCCGCTGGTGGCGGCGGTGTTCGCGGTGTTCCTGCTGGCCTTCGCGGGCATCCCGCTGACCTCCGGTTTCTCCGGGAAGTTCGCCGTGTTCAAGGCGGCGGCGGAGGGCGGAGCGGCCCCGCTGGTCGTGGTCGGTGTGATCGCGTCGGCCATCGCGGCGTTCTTCTACATCCGTGTGATCGTCCTGATGTTCTTCAGCGAGCCGCGCCCCGAGGGCCCGACCGTCGCGGTGCCGTCGCCGCTGACGATGACGGCGATCGGGGTCGGCGTGGCCGTCACGGTGGTGCTGGGCGTCGCACCCCAGTACTTCCTGGAGCTGGCGGGGGACGCGGGAGTGTTCGTGCGCTGACGCGGCACTCACCGGCACGACGGCTTCGGCCCGGCACCCTTCGGGGTGCCGGGCCGAAGCCGTCGGGGCGGACCTGTGGATAACTCCGGGGCTGTCGGTGCGGACCCCTATCGTGGGGGCAGTGGTCGAGGGACGGCTCACGGGGGCACGGTGACGGGCGGTAGTGGCGGGATGACAGTGACGGAGAGCGAGGCGCTGGCCGCGCTGCATCGGGTGTTCGGGTACGACGCCTTCCGTGGTGAGCAGGAAGCGGTCATCGAGCACGTGGTCACGGGCGGCGACGCCGTCGTGCTCATGCCGACCGGTGGCGGAAAGTCGCTCTGCTACCAGATTCCGGCCCTGGTCAGGCCGGGTACGGGAGTCGTCGTCTCCCCGCTCATCGCGCTGATGCAGGACCAGGTGGACGCGTTGCGGGCGCTGGGCGTGCGGGCCGGGTTCATGAACTCCACGCAGGACTTCGACGAGCGGCGCGTCGTCGAGGCGGAGTTCCTCGCCGGCGAGCTGGACCTGCTGTATCTCGCGCCGGAGCGGCTGCGGCTGGACAGCACCCAGAACCTGCTCTCGCGCGGCAAGATCTCCGTCTTCGCGATCGACGAGGCGCACTGTGTGTCCCAGTGGGGACACGATTTCCGGCCGGACTACCTCATGCTGTCGCTGCTCGGCGAGCGGTGGCCGGACGTGCCCCGCGTCGCGCTCACGGCGACGGCCACGCACGCCACGCACCGGGAGATCACCGAGCGGCTCGGCATGCCGGACGCCCGGCACTTCGTGGCGAGCTTCGACCGGCCCAACATCCAGTACCGGATCGTGCCCAAGGCGGACCCCAAGAAGCAGTTGCTGAGCTTCCTGCGCGGGGAGCACGCCGGGGACGCGGGCATCGTCTACTGCCTGTCGCGCAACTCGGTGGACAAGACCGCCGAGTTCCTCAGCCGCAACGGCATCGAGGCGGTGCCGTACCACGCGGGCCTCGACGCGGGGACGCGCGCCAGACACCAGGCGCGGTTCCTGCGGGAGGAGGGCCTGGTCGTGGTGGCGACCATCGCGTTCGGCATGGGCATCGACAAGCCGGACGTCCGCTTCGTCGCCCACCTCGACCTGCCCAAGTCCGTCGAGGGCTACTACCAGGAGACCGGCCGCGCGGGGCGTGACGGACTGCCGTCCACGGCCTGGATGGCGTACGGGCTGAACGACGTCATACAGCAGCGCAAGCTGATCCAGTCCGGGGAGGGCGACGAGGCGTTCCGGCGGAGAGCCCATCAGCATCTGGACTCGATGCTGGCGCTGTGCGAGACCGTACGGTGCCGGCGCGGGCAGCTGCTCGCCTACTTCGGTCAGGAGCCCGATCCGGCGGGCTGCGGCAACTGCGACACCTGCCTCGTCCCGCCGCAGACCTGGGACGGGACGGTCGCGGCGCAGAAGGTGCTGTCGACGGTGGTGCGGTTGCAGCGCGAGCGCGGGCAGAAGTTCGGCGCGGTGCAGATCGTGGACATCCTGCTGGGGCGGCGCACGGCCAAGGTCATCCAGTTCGACCACGACCAGCTGTCCGTGTTCGGCATCGGTGAGGAGCTGAGCGAGGCCGAGTGGCGGGGCGTGGTGCGCCAGTTGCTCGCCCAGGGGCTGCTCGCCGTCGAGGGGGAGTACGGCACGCTGGTGCTGACCGAGGCGAGCGGGGCGGTGCTGCGGCGGGAGCGGGAGGTGCCGCTGCGCAAGGAGCCGGAGAAGCCGGCCGGGGCCCGGAGCACGGGCAGCCGCGGCGAGCGCAAGGCCAAAGCCGCTGCCGCCGAGCTGCCCGCGGAGCTGCTCCCCGCGTTCGAGGCGCTGCGCGCCTGGCGTGCCGAGCAGGCTCGGGAGCAGGGCGTTCCGGCGTACGTCATCTTCCACGACGCCACGCTCCGGGAGATCGCCACGGTGTGGCCCACGTCGGTGGCCGAGCTGGGCGGGATCAGCGGTGTGGGGGAGAAGAAGCTGGCGACGTACGGGGAGGGCGTGGTCGCGGTGCTGGCCGGGCTGACCGGGGCGGGGGACGACGGCGGCGCGGGGGACGACGGCGGCGCGGGGGACGACGGCGGCGCGGGATCCGGACCGGCGGGTGCCTCCGACGACTGGCCGGAGGGGGAGCCGGAGCCGGAGGAATGGGAGTGAGGGGGCGTCCCGGTCGGGCCGCCCGCGGTGGAGTGACGGGGCTGCGGTGACGGGCTGTCAGTTCCCCGTGTCAGGGCACGGGGCACGAGAACTCCTGAAGAATTCCGTGCGGTAGCCCGTGAGCTGGGCGTTTCCGATGATTCCCTCACGCTGGTCCTGAAGCACCTGCGGCCCGCCTACGGGCTGGGTCACGGGGGCGAAACAGTGGGATACCTGGGCGGGTATCCGGAGCTGCCGGCCGGTATGGAGTGGGACGGCGAACAGGTCTTCATCGCCTCCGTGGACCTGGCTGCCCTGCCCGGGCGTTCCCGGGACACCGAGCTGTCCCGGGAGGGCCGGGTGCTGTTCTTCGCGGAGACCTTCGACGGTCGCACCACGCTGGACCGGCCCGATGGACCGCCCGAATTCCCCTACGCGCTGTACATACCGCCGGGGACGGAGACCGTCGCCCGGGACCCCTCGTCCGCGGGCGACTGCTTCCACGAGGAGTATGTCCTCGAGCGCCGGCCGCTCGGGGCCGAGACCATCTGGGACATGGACACCACCCTGGACCCGGACGGCTTCTCCCGCTCCCCGGCGGACATGGACGCCGGGGAGCGGGAGAGCTACGAGGAGGCAGTGGCCCTGAAGGAGGCGATCGAGGAGTTCCGGTCCCTTGCCGGTCAGCTGTCCCCCTGAACCTCGACGGCTGGAGCGACCTTGAAGTTGTGCGGAGTGACGCAAGCCCAGCAGGAAGAGGTGGAGATCGAGGTCGTCGACCGGGGCGAGGCGCGGAGGAAGCGGCGTGCCGAGTGCGGCGAAGGCCCGCATCCGGACGCGTACGAGTCCGGTCTCGCCACCAGGGAAGAGCAGGAAGCCGCCTGGAAGCCCCTGGCGCAGGTCAGCCAGGCCGACCTCTTCGCCGAAGGCGACGGGGCGCTGTACCGGATGGTTCCGCGCGCGGACCTGGCCGTCCCCCGGTTCGACCGCACCGAACTGGTCTACCAGTGCTGACCTCCACGCGGTGACCGCGGAAGAGACCTCCTGCGTCTAGAAGATCTTCATCGATCTTCTAGGGCAGCGTGCTCAGCAGACCCGGGGCGAAGGTGATGAGCAGCGGGACGAGGGGAACCAGGGCCGCCGTGGCCGTCGTCAGGGCGCGGTGGCGGCGGCCGAGGCGGGGCGGGGGTTCCAGGAGACGGTCGACGCGTTCGCCGAGCAGGCGGTGGCTGGAGGCGCAGGACAGTACGCCGCGGTGCTGGTTGAGCTCGATCAGTGCCAGTGCCGTGGTCAGGTGACCGCAGCGGCGGGAGGCCGTGTCGTCGGCGGACAGTTCGACCAGGCGATGGGTCTGGTCACAGAAGTGGGTGAACAGCGGGATCCGCGGGAAGCCAGTGGCCAGGGCCGTGGAGAGGTGCAGCAGCCAGTCGTGGTGGGCGCGGGCGTGGCCGCGCTCGTGGGTGAGGACGGCGTCGAGCTGGTGGTCGGTGAGGCGCTGCAGGGCGCCGGTGGTGACGATCAGCTGGGGCGGACTGCCGGGCATCCACCAGGCGTCGGGGTAGTCGTCCTCCAGCACCAGCAGGGGACCGCGGGCGGCGGGAAGGCCGGCGGGCAGGTCGGGGGCGCGCTCCCGCAGAAGCGCCCGGGACCGGGCACGGCGGTGGCGCGCCTCGACCAGTTCGCGTCCGAGCACGGCCGCAGTCCAGGCCGCCCCGCAGGCGAGCAGCACGGTGAGGACGGCCGTCCAGGGCGAGGCGGCTGACAGGTTGTAGGCCTCGGTCACGGCGGGCGGGGCCGGAGCGAAGAGCTGGGCGCGAACGGTGCCGAAGACGGCCGCGGAGCCCAGCGCGAGAGCCGTCAGACAGCACAGCAGAACGGTGGCGACCAGGCACTGCCACACCCACAGCCCGACCACCGGCTCGCGGTCCGGCCATTTCGCCCGGGTCAGCGTCCGGGGGACGGGCACGGCGGCCGTCACGGCGACAACACTCAGCAGGAGCAGGCAGAAGGCCATGCCACGGGCTCCGGATCCTGTCGGAAGGGGCGGCTCGGGGGCGTGCGGGACGTGCGGGTCGTACGTGAGAAGGGGGTGCGCGGTCACGGATACGCACACACCGCCCGACGCCGATTATGACGGCGAAGGGCGGTGCGAGTCAGGAGGCTTCGCGAATCGGGCAGGGCCGGAAGGGTCAGGGCGCGGGGACCACCCGTCCCGTCACCTCGCCGAGGCCCACCCGCACACCGTCCGGTCCTGGCGCCCAGGCGGACAGCGTCACCACGTCGCCGTCCTCGAGGAAGGTCCGCTTGCCGTCGGGGAGTTCGAGGGCGTCGCGGCCGTTCCAGGTCAGTTCCAGCAGCGATCCGCGTTCCCGCTCGGCGGGGCCGCTCACCGTGCCGGAGCCGTACAGGTCACCGGTGCGCAGACAGGCGCCGTTGACGGTCATGTGGGCGAGCTGCTGGGCGGCCGTCCAGTACATGGTGGAGAACGGGGGCTCGGAGACGACATGGCCGTTGACCGTGACGGTGATCCGCAGGTCGTAGCCGCCGGGCTCCTCGTCCGCGTCGTCGAGGTAGGGCAGCAGGCCGTGGGTGCGCGCGGGCGGCGCGACGCGGGCCTGCTCCAGGGCGTCCAGCGGGGTGATCCAGGCCGACACCGAGGTGGTGAAGGACTTGCCGAGGAACGGGCCGAGGGGGACGTACTCCCAGGCCTGGACATCGCGGGCGGACCAGTCGTTGAGGAGGCAGAGGCCGAAGACGTGGTCGCGGAAGTCGCCGAGCGGCACCGGCCGGCCCAGCTCGGACGGCACGCCGACCACGAAGCCGACCTCGGCCTCGATGTCCAGCCGGACGGACGGCCCGAAGACCGGGGCGGCGTCCGTGGGCGCCTTGCGCTGGCCGGAGGGGCGCACGACGTCGGTGCCGGACACCACGACCGTGCCGGAGCGGCCGTGGTAGCCGATCGGCAGATGCTTCCAGTTGGGCGTCAGGGAGTCGGCGGCGTCGGGGCGGAACATCTTGCCGACGTTCCGGGCGTGGTTCTCGGAGGCGTAGAAGTCGACGTAGTCGGCGACCTCGAAGGGGAGGTGCAGGGTCACCTCGGACAGCGGGTGGAACAAGGGCTCGACGGTCTCCCGGTGCGCCGGGACGGTCACCCACGCCGTGAGCGCCCGCCGTACGTCCGACCAGGCCGTGCGACCCGCCGCCAGCAGCGGGTTGAGGGTCGGACGGGCGAGCAGGGAGGCGTACGGCGAGCCCAGGGCGTGTGCCGCCGCACCGACGTCGAGGACATGGTCGCCGAGCCGGACGCCCACGGTCCGCTCCGACGAGCCAGGGGGCGAGAAGACGCCGTACGGCAGGTTGTGCGGGCCGAAGGGATCGCCCTCGGAGACATCGAAGGGGGGCATCGGGTGCTGCCTCGCTTTCGTGTGCGCAGGTGCTCCACGTGTCTGTGGCCGTGCCACACGTTACGGGTGGGACGGCGGTCTTGGGCAGAGCCGACGTGGTGGCGCCCCTCCGCGCTTCCCCTCGCGTACCGGAAGTTATCCACAGGACGCGACGCAATCTTGACGGAGCGGTGCGAACAGGGCGACTCTGGGCGGGTGCCGGAAGGTCTCGGGGAGGGGGCGTTCCGAAGGCACACGGGGGGGCGGATGACCATGGGGGAGGCCGGCCCGCGCCCGGCGCGCTCGGGATCGCGGCCGGAACGGCTGGAAGAGACCATGCGCGGCCGGCTCGGCCGGGAATGTGTGTACGTGCCGTCCTGCAGATTCGGGCTGTTCGTGGCGTTGCGCCACTGGTGCCCGCCGGGCGGCCGGGTGCTGATGTCGCCGGTCAACGACGACGTCATCTTCTTCGTGGTGCTGGCGGCGGGGCTGCGGCCGGTGCAGGCGCCGTTGAACCCGTTCGACGGATCCATCGACATCGACGCCGTGCCCGAGGAGACATGGGGCTCGCTGTCCGCCGTACTGACGACGAACCTGTACGGCAACCCGGACCCGGCGCCGGAACTGAAGCTGCGTTGCGACGCGTTGGGCATTCCGCTGTTCGAGGACGGGGCGCACGCGATCGGCAGCACGGTCGGCGGGCGGCCGGTCGGGGCCTGGGGCGAGGCCTCCGTTCTCAGCCTTTCCAAGCATGTCGGCGCCCAGGCGGGCGGCATCCTCTCGCTCGCCGACCCGAGCCTGTCCGAGGAGGTGCGGGCCACCTGCGACGAGCTGCTCACCCCGCCCCGGCCGGCGTCCGAACTCGCTTATTTCCTAAGGCCGTACGCCGAGACCGCCGTACGAGGGCTGGGGCTTCGGCGAGCCGCCTGGGCCGCGCTGGGGCTGCTGGGGCTGACGGAGCGCGAAGGGATCAGGATGCCGCTGCGTCCGGAGGAACTGGCCCGGGCCGTCGACGCGGCCCCGGACCTGACCGCGCACGACCCCTGGGTCCGCGTCGACATGCACACCTACCGCCTGGAGTCCGGCCCGCTGCGGCTGCGGCGCATCCGGCGCAGGCTCGGACGGCTGGACGAGGTACTGCGGGCGTACCGCGACGGCACGGAACTGCTGTTGTCGACCCGGTGGGCCCGGCCCGGAGAGGGAAGCGAGGTGCAGCCGTTGTTCCGGGTGCCGCTGCTGGTGGCGGACCGGGACGCGGCGATCGCGGCACTGGCCCGGCGCGGCATCGTCGTCGGCTACCTCTACGACCCGCCCCTCGACGACTACGCGGGGAAGGCCTTCACGGACCTGTCGCCCGCGCCGGAGGCGGCCCGCTGGTTCGCGCGGCACGCGCTGCCGGTGGACCCGCTGCGGGCGAAGGAAGCCGTCGACGTGCTGGAGCGTTCCGGTGTGCGGCCGGCCGAACCGCCGGAGGATCTGGCGCGGCCGGGGACATCGGCCGACGGGCTGGGGCCGGCCCGTGACTGACACCCGGGTGCACGGGCCCGCCGCGGTGCGCGCCGGCGGCGGGCCCCGGCCCGCCGGGAACACGCCCGGCTCCGACTCCCTGTTCAAGAACGCCTACTTCCTGATGCTCAGCACGGGCGTGTCCGCCGTCCTCGGCCTGGGATTCTGGCTCGTGGCCGCCCGCTACTACTCCGAGGACGCCGTCGGCCAGGGATCCGCCGCGATCGCCGCGATGCGGCTGCTCGCCAGCATCACCGCGACCACGATGATCGGCGCCGTGGTCCGCTTCGTACCGCGCGCCGGCCGTGAGACCGGACGCCTGGTGTGGGGCGTGTACCTGGCGAGTTCGGTGGTCGTCGCGCTGGCCGCGGGCGTCTTCCTGCTCACGCTCGACCAGTGGGGCGCCTCCTACGCACCCCTCGGCACACCACTGGCCGGGGCGCTGTTCGTCGCGGCGTGCGTGGGGTGGGCACTGCTCACCCTCCAGGACGGCGTGCTCACGGGACTGCGCAAGGCCGAGTGGGTGCCGGCCGGGAACGCCGTGTTCTCCGTCGGGAAACTGGCCCTGCTGGCCGTCTTCGCGAGCACGCTGCCCGTGCTGGGCATCTTCGTGTCCTGGGCCGTGGCCATCGCGTTCTCCACACTGCCGCTCGGCTGGCTGATCTTCCGTCGGCTCATCCCGCGCCAGGCCGCCGCCGACCACGACGTGGAATCGCCCGGCCTGCGGTCCATGGGCCGTTTCCTGGCCGGTGACTCGCTCGGCGCGCTGTTCAGCCTGGCGATGATCAATCTGCTGCCGGTGATGGTCGCGGTCCGCTTCAGCGCGGCGGAGAACGGCTACTTCTACGTGGCGTACACCGTCGGCGGCACGATGGAGTTCATGGCCATCAACATGGCCTCGTCGCTCACCGCCCACGCCTCGCACGACCCGCGTCAGCTCGCCGACGGCGTGCGCGGGGCGCTGCGCCGGATGACGCTGCTGCTGGTGCCGGTGGTCGCGGTGCTGGTCGTCTTCGCGCCCCAGATCCTCACGCCGTTCGACGCGGACTACGCAGAGCACGGCTCGACCGTGCTGCGGCTGCTCGCGCTCGGGGCGCTGCCCCGGGTGGTGGTGGAGCTGTACATCGGTGTGCTGCGGGTGCAGGGGCGCACCGGTGTGCTCGCCGTTCTGCAGGGCGCGATGTGCACGCTGGTCCTGGGCAGTGCGGCAGTGCTGTTCACTCCGGCGGGGATCGCGGGGGCGGGATGGGCGGTGCTGATCAGCATGACGCTGATCGCGGCCGTCTCGGTGTTCGGGCTGCGTGCGGCGCTGCGCGACAAGACCGGCGAGATCGCGGGAGGGCCCTCCACCGCCCCCGACTACGGCACCCGCTGGGCCCGGCTGAACGCCACCGCCGGGTACGGCACGAACTGGGCGCGCCGGGCGGCGTACGAGCACAGGGGCCGGGGAGAGGACGACGACGAGGACACCGTCACGCTGTTCATCGGCCGCCCCGGCTACGAACGGGAGGCCCTCCACGCGGACACGCTGGCGTTCATCGTGCGGCCGCAGCCCCTGGACGAGCGGGAGGAGGAGCCCGGCCGCACAGAGCCGCCGCCTCACGACGAGAACGACGCCCGGAAGGAAACCCCGGGTCCACAGGGGGAGCAGGCCGCCACGGACGGGGCACGGAGCCGGGAGGGGACACCGGCTCGGGACGGGGAATCGGCCAGGGACGGGGAGGACCCCCAGGACGGAAAACCGGACGAAGACGTGGAGCCGCTCCATGACGAGAAGCCGCTCCATGACGAGAAGCCGCTCCATGACGAGGAGCCGCTCCACGATCGGGATGAGCGGGAAGAAGGGGAGGAGCCGGAAGCGCGGGAAGACGGGGAGACGGCTCCGGAACACCGGGAAGACCGGAAAGACCAGGAAGACCAGGAAGAAGCGGATCGGTTCGTCACGGCCGCCGGGGCCCGGACCGGTGGCCGTCGGTCGTCCTGGGACGTTTTCCCGCAGCCCGCCCAGCCCGCCCAGCCCGCCCAGCCCGCCCAGCCCGCCCAGTCGGCACGGAGTGCCGGAGCACCGTCGGACGTGCCCACAGGGGAGAGGCGGATACCGGCGGAGGCGAGCGGTGCGCCGTGGGCCGACGGCCCGGACGCCGGCGTGCCGACGGCACCCGGCGAGGACCCCGACCGTGGCGTCGGAGGGGTCCTGTGGGCCCTGCTCGGCCTCGCGACCCTGGTCTTCTGGATCTCGGTGCGCGCGCTTCCCTGGTCCGACGGGGCCGACGGCGGCGAGCCCACGGGGCGTCAGCTGCTGACAGAACCACCACCATTCACACTGGTCGCAGGGGGAGCGCTGCTCCTGGTCTTCGTCGCCTCGGTGACGTTGTGCAGACGACCGGTCCCCTGGCTCTCCGGTACCGCGCTGGGCTCCGCCCTGGTCGCCCTGCACGCCGCACCCGTAGCCCTCGGGTGGCGGCCCGAGCCGGTGGACGGGACGCTGTACGCCGATACGGCCCGCTTCCTCGCGGAGGCGGCGGGGCTCTTTGGGCCGGGCCCCTTGCTGCGGTGGGCGCCCCTGGTGCTCCAGTTGCTGTGTCTCATACCGATCCGGCTGCTGCTCGCTCGTACGGGCGGGTGGTTGTCGTGGCCGGGCCGCTGGGGCGTCCTGTATCTCGTGGCGGTGGCCGGCTGGATGTGGCGGCAGGCACTCGCACCGGTCGCGCTGCCGCTGCTGGTCGCGCTCCTCGGGCTCCTGCTGCTCAGCCGTGTCGTGCCGGCACCGGGGCCCGCGCACCGCGGCGGAGGCGACGGCCCGCCCGGTCACTGAGCAGCCCCGGGGCCGGGCACCGGGCGCGACTCAGCGGGGCGGCACGGGCTGGTGGAAGTACCCGTTCTTGCCCGCTTCCCGGTAACCCTCCAGCCCCGGGCCCGCGTTGACGGTCAGGTCGCACTCGGCCTTCTCGGAGGTCGGCCGGTTCCAGTGGACCAGCGCCTTCACCTTCGGGAGCTTCTTCACGTCGGCGGGGATCCGGGTGTACCAGTCACGCTGGCGCGACGGGTCGTCGGCGTCGGGCGCGGTGGCGAACTCCGCGAGCATCACCGGTTTGGTGTCGGAGATGTTCGCACGCAGCCATGCGTAGCTGGGCTGCTGGCTGCGCAGGAAATCCTTCCAGTCCGTGGTGTCGTGGCAGCCGTAGTAGTTGTACTGGTCCATGGCGATCCAGTCGACGTACTCGTCCCCGGGGTAGAGGGCCTTCATCTCCTTCGCGCTGCCGAGGTAACCGGAGACGGTCCACACCCATACGACGTTGTCGGCACCCAGTTCACGGAACCGGTCGTGGAGGTGGCGGTACGCCGCGACGAACTCCGCCGGGGTGCCCGCGCCTTCCTTGATGCGGGCGTCGGTCTCCTGGTCGAAGGAGAAGAAGACACGTTTGCCGTAGGCCTTGATGCGCCGGATCTGCGGGTCGAGGATCTCCTCGTCGTACTTCCCCGAGGCGATGTTCTTCCAGCCGAGCTGGGTCTCCGACCAGTTCTCGTGGTGCGGCTCGGTCCAGACGGTGGACTCCCAGGCCAGCATGAGCAGCCTGTCCCTGCCGAGCTCCTGCTCGTCAGGGGTGAGCAGCTGCCCGTCGAGCTCGGTGCCCGACATGTCGTGGTAGTTGTACACGAGATCGAGCTTGCGGCCGATCCTCTTCTCGAAGCCGAGCACGGCGTCCTTGAGCGAGCCGTTCGCGGCGTACGGCACATAGGCGCCCCACCAGGCGCCGCAGGGCGGAACCAGCGTGCCGGTGGGGGCGCAGGGGCCGGTGGGCAGCTCGCCGGAGGCCGCGTTGTCGGGTGTGCCCCGGCCGGAGGTCTCCGCATCGCCGGACCGGCCGGCCCAGATCCCGAGCCCGACCAGCAGCGCGGCGACCGTCATCAGGACGACCGTCGTGCAGCTGCGCCTCGCGCTCCCCATGTCCCGGATCCTGCGCCGCTTCGCCGGCCTGTCCGGATCGCGCAGACGGTGCGAACCCGTCACGTGCCGTCACCGCCGGCGGGCCTGTGCCGGACGCGTTCCGCCGCGCCGCGTCGCGCGGCGGGCAGCGGCAGTCCCGGCAGGGCCGCGACGATCGTGGTGAAGGCGGCGAGCGAGACGAGGAAGGCGGTCATCGAGAATCCCTCCACCAGGAACAGAGAGGTGGCGGTGAGCACGCCGAGCGACAGGCTGACGGGCGCGGCGAGCGCGACGGCCTCCAGCCTGGCACCGGGGGCCAGCCCGCCCGGCTGCGGATACAGCGCCGCACAGCCCGGACCGAACAGGGTGAAGAGCAGCACCGGGATCCAGCGCAGCGGTGCGGGGCCGGGCACGGCGGTGGCGGCGAGCGCGAGCCAGCCCGAGACCGCGACGAGGACTCTGAGGTGCGTCCGGGTGACCCGGAGGCCCCGGATGCCGTGAGCGACATCGGTTCCGCCCCCTGCGGAGCCCGTGGAGTCGGTGGTGTTCATGGATTGACCTGACGGGACTGACTGACTGCCATCGTCACTTCGATCACCTTGTGGTCGTTCCTCGGGCGGTCGGCCGGTATTCCAGGACGACGCCGTAGGAGTGGCTTTCGACGGTCCGGAAGAGCGGTGAAGCGGAGAGCTTCGTACGCAGCGTCTCGAAGCCGCCGGGCGGCAACAGGCCCTCGCCGGCGGTGTAGATGTCCTGGGTGCGGGTGAGGACGACGTACGTCCTGGTGCCCGGCGGGATCCCGTCGGCGAGGTAACCGGCCGGGTCCTTCAGCATCTTCTCGTTCTCGGGCAGTTCCTGCTCGGCGAAGAACCAGTGCTCGAGGCGGTCGTACCGGTGCAGCGCCTGCGGGAAGGAGCCGCTGGTGGACAGGATCAGCGAGCCGTCGGGAGCGTTGTCGAGGGCGCGGGTGACCAGCGCGGTCTCCCCGGGCGGCGTGTAGTACATCTTCTCCTTGCCGTAGTACGACGGCAGGAAGCCGGCGAGCAGCACCAGCAGAACGGCCGGCAGGGCGACGGCCGCGACTCGACGCCGCACCGTCTTCATTCGGCTGCGGTGGGTTCCCGCGACGGCGGGCACGAGCGCGGCGGCGGCGAAGAAGGCCGCACCGGGCAGGCCGAACAGGTAGACACGGAACAGCATTTCGCCGCCGTAGTCGTTGACGGCGAACAGCGGGAGCGGGGCGGCGGAGACCAGCAGCAGCGGCAGCGCGCTGCGGACCAGCCGGCGCCGCAGCACGAGGGCCACCCCGGCGAGCGCGGCGACCGCGAGCACCATCAGCACGTTGGCGGTGCCCGCGAGTTCCGGTCCGGGCCCGGTCAGCTGCCCCGCGTAACCCGCGCGGGAGTTCTGCGTCAGTTCGCCGATCGACTCCTTGAGGGTGGACAGCGTCTCGACGAACAGCGGCCGCCCCATGGTCAGGTCCCAGGTGAGCATCAGCAGCACGGCGACGGCCAGCAGACCGTAATTGCGGTAGCGGCGGGTGAGGTTGAGCGCGAGCAGGCAGACGCAGAGCATCACCGGGGTGAGCTGGTGCGTGGCGTTGACGGCGGCGATCAGCGGGGCGAGGATCACCACGCAGACCGCGCGCTGCCGGTTTCCCGTGGGCGGCGGCACGGTGGCGGCGGCCGGATCGAGGAAGGAGCGGTCGCGCAGCCGTCCGGCGGAGCCGGGGCGCACGAAGTGCCGCAGCACCACGGCGATGACCGTCAGATGCAACAGGTACGCGAGCCCTTGCGGGGCGAAGTAGTCCTGGCCCACCCAGTTGGCGAGCTGGAAGATCCACACCCCGGTCCACACCAGCCGCCAGTCGTGGCTGAAGGTGCGGTAGAGCAGGACGAGTACCGGCATCAGCAGCAGGCCGAAGACGATCGGCGCCCAGTTGACGTACGCGGCGGCGCTCTCCACGCCGAAGGCGCGCACCAGCCCGGCGTTGAGCGTGAAGAAGCCCGGCCACTGGTCGTACGCGGACATGTTGCCCGACAGCGCCGCGCCCGGCCGCAGTTCACCGTTGGCGAGCAGGGTGTCGACGACGGCGTCGTGCTTGGAGGCCCACGGGTAGCGCACGGCGTCGTACAGCATCGCCGGTGGCGCCTTGAGCGCGAACAGCAGCGCGGCACAGTGCGCGGCCGGCCACCAGGGCGCGGTGCCCGCGCGCCGCAGACTGACGACGAAGCCGGCGGTGAGGACCAGCAGCGAGAGGTGGTAGGCGGCCGGCAGGCGGTCCAGCAGGCCGTAGTCGCCCATCTCCCGGAAGCCGATGCGGGGCAGCGCGTAGAACCACAGCCCGGTGGCGAGCAACAGGGTCAGCAGGGCGGGGTCGGGCGGACGGCGCGGTAGCGGCCAGGCCCTGCGGTCACCGCCGGTCGTCCGCCCCGGATCCGCCGGTCCGGCGGCCTGGCCGGGAGCGGGCAGCACGCTGCTTTCAGCGGTCGGTACGGGCACATGCTGTTGCACGCCGGAACTCCCCTCCCCCACACCAAGTATAGGAATTACCTCTGTTTTTCACACCAAAAACGTCGGACTCGCCTCTGGAGCGACAACCGCCCGATCCCACCGGATCACCCCGGTTCATCCCGTCCCACCCCGCTCAGCCGGCGAAGGCGGGGCCGCGCAGGACGGTGCGGGCCCGGCGGTACCACCGCCAGCCGACGGTCCTCAGCCCGTCCCGGTAGGGGGCGACCCGCGCGCCGTCGCCCGCCAGCCAGGCCTCCACGTCGGCGACGGTGTGGCCGCGGCGGACGATCAGGCGGGCGATGCGGTAGCGCTCGTCCCGGTCCGAGCTGAGCGCGTGCCGCACGGCGGTCGCCGTCTCGTAGCCGACGCGGGCGGCCATGGCGCGCACCCGGGGGCTGTTGTAGCCGTGCGGATAGGCGAGGTGGGGAACGGGGTGGCCGAGGGCGTCCTCCAGCACGGCCTTGGAGTCGAGCAGTTCGGCGCGCAGCTGCCTGGTGGTCAGGGTGTCGAGCTGGGCGTGGGTGACCGTGTGGCTGCCGATCTCCATGCCGGAACGTTCCAGCTGCACCGCCCGGTCCAGGGTCATCATCGGGGCGGGCGGCAGCAGACTGCGGCCGCCCGGGGTGACGGCGCCGGTGGTGAGGTACGCGGTCGCGGGCAGCGCGCGCCCGGCCAGGGCGTCGGCGGTGGGGCCGGGCAGGTCGGCGAAGCCGTCGTCGAAGGTGAGCAGCACCGGCCGGGGCGGCAGGGGGGACCGCCCGGCGAGATGCCCGGCGAGGGTACTGATGGTGACGGGCGTGCGGCCGCTGTCCACGACGGCGTCGAGATGAGCGGCGAACTCCTTGGGCGTGACGGTGAACTCGGCGATCCAGTCCGGCGGATCGTCCATGACGGCGTGGTAGAGGAAGACGGGTATGGCCGGGTTCATCTCGTCCCCCGTCCCGTGGCGTTCACCGACGCCCGCCGCGCCCGCAGGTAACCGAGCGGTCCGTACACCATCCCCCTGCGCTGCAGCCGCGACAGCCGGCGTGGCCATGGATGGGTGCGGGTGTCGTGCGCGCCCGGCGCACCGCCGCCGGCGTCCGCCTCGCGCACCTCGGTCAGCGCGCGGGCGTGCGCGAGGCCGCGCGGCAGCCGGGCGAGGAACGCCGGCAGCAGCGCGGGCCGGTTGACCAGGAGCGCGGTGAGGTAGGCGGTGAGGCCGGCGCCGTAGCCGTACGCCTGGGTCTCCAGGTCGGCCCAGGTCTCCCGGTGGTGGTGCCACACCAGCGCGTACGGCGTGTAGTGCAGCCGGTGTCCCTGGGCGAGGACGCGGACGAAGCCGTACAGGTCGTCGCCGCCCCGGGCGGGCGTGCCGGCGCCGGTGGCCGGGTCGAAGCCGCCGACGGCACGCAGCACCTCCGTGCGGAAGGCCATGTTCGCGCCGGAGCCGAAGCGGCCCGCGGTGAAGGGGAACAGCGGCTCGTCGCGGGGCGGGTCCCCCGGGTCGTACGTCGTCGGCGTGAAGCCCTTGGCGAAGCCGCCGTGGCTCTCCAGCAGGACCTGGGCCGGAGTGCGCAGCCGGGCGGGCAGGATCAGGCCGGTGGCGCAGCCGAGCCGGGGGTCGGCGGCGAAGGGCGCGGTCAGTTCGGTGAGCCAGCGGGGGTCGGCGACCACGTCGTCGTCGGTGAACGCGACGACCTCGCCCCGGACTTCCGTCAGCCCTCTGTTGTGCGCGACGGCGAGTCCGGGCACCGGCTCGCACACGTACCGCACCCGCTCGCCGTACTTGCGTTCCACCAGCTCACGGGTCTCGTCGGTCACGGGCGCGTTGTCGACGACGACGACCTCGAACCGCGGATGCTCCTGGGCGAGCAGGGAGTCCAGGGCCCGGGCGAGCTGCCCGGCCCGCTCCCGGGTGGCCACGACGACCGAGGCGTACGGCGGCTCCCCGCCGCCCCTCACCTCCACGGCCCCCGGCACCGCTTCGGAGGCCGCCTCCGTCAGCACCGCCCGCGGGTCCGCGTCCTCCGGTACCTGTACCAGCAAGGTCCCCACCGGGCGGCCTGCCCGTCTGACCAGCAGGAAAACCTCTCCGTGGGTCACCGGCGGGCTGCCCGGGCCGGGTCTCAGCACGGCCTCGGCACCGTCCAGGTCCAGTTCGGCGACCTGCACCGCGCCGATGGCCAGGAACCGCCGTATCTCCTCCTGCGTACGCGCTCTTCGGAACACCTGTCCCCCTCCTCACGCCTCACGACTCACGGCCGGCGCAGCCGTGCCGCGCCCTTCAGGGCCCGCGCCGCCAGCGCCGCCAGGCGCGGACGGGCGCGGACGAAGCCGTGCGCGCGGCGCGCGGGCGCGCGGCTCAGCCAGTGCAGCGCGGCGCCCGTGCCCGGACGGGTCACCGCCCCCTCGTAGACGGCGAGTTCGCCGGTCTTCAGCGAGTCCTTGTACACGGCCGGACCGCGCCCCATGTCGAGCATCCCGATGCCCTCGGCCGCCGCCGCCTCGGCCATCCGCAGATGCAGCACGAGACCGGGCGAGTACTTCGCGAACTCCGGGTCGTACGCCGGGAACCAGCAGGCCAGGACGGACGCCGACCGCAGCCCGAAGTGCGCGGCGACGGGGCGGTTCCCGGCGTACAGGACCGACAGCGTGCCCGTGCACTGGGCGGCCCGGGTCTCGGCGAGCCGGCCCACGAGCCGGGCGATCCACTCCCGCGCGAACCGGTCGCGCCGCCCGGTCCTGCGGTACTGCGCCGACTTCCACTCCATCAGCGCGCGCAGCGCGGCCGGGTCGCGTTCGTCGAAGACGAACCGCACGGCTCCGGCCTGGCGGCCCAGCCTGCGCTCCTTGGCCAGTGTGGTCTTCAGGAACTTGGGCGACCGGGTGCGCAGCACCGACTCGTACGTCTCGTAGCCCTTCTCCACGTCGATGACGTACGTGGCGTGCTCCTCGGCCGCGTACGGCGCGAACAACCGCTGGCCCGCCTCCAGGTTGTCGAAGGCGAAGCTCGACACCGAGCAGCCCCGCAGCAGTTCACCCGCCTCCGGGACGACACCTGGGGCCAGGACCGCGCCCTGGCAGTCCGACACTCCGAGCCCGATCGCCCGGCCCTGCCCCAACACACCCCGCTCGTACGGCAGGAAGCCCGCCGGTTGTGCGCCCGCGTACAGCACGGCGACCCGGGCCCGCGGGCGCACCCGGGCCGCGGTGATGCTGAACTCCGGTTCCATGAAGGGGTTGCGCGGTGCGTCCGCCGCGGCGCGCAGCTCCCGCCAGCGCTCCCGTTCCCCCTCGCCGAGCTCCTCGGGCCTCAGCACGCGCATGCGTCCACTGCTCACCTGACCCCCCGATCAAGTCCCCCCTGGACTCTTGGAAGGTACCGCCCGGGACCAGGTGGACGGTAGATAGCGGACCATGTTCTTGCCAAACGGGGAAAGAGTCCTGAACCGGTCCTTACCCGGCACCGAGAGAAGGGGAACCACACCGAAAGCGAGCGCAAACGGGCACGGTGAATCGGACCGTCGAGTTGTCCGTATTCTCTGATCATGGCCGCACCCACCGATTGCTCGCTCATCGCCACCGACCTGGACGGGACGCTGCTGCGCGGCGACGACACCCTCTCCGACCGGTCCCTCGCCGCGCTCGCGCGGGCGGGGCGGGCCGGTGCGCAGCACCTCGTGGTGACGGGGCGCCCGGCCCCCAGAGTGCGGCCGCTCCTGGACGACCTCGGCTGCACGGGGCTCGCGGTGTGCGGACAGGGCGCGCAGGTGTACGACGCCGGTGCGGACCGGCTGCTGTGGTCCGTGACGCTGGACCGGGAACTGGCGGAGACCGCGCTCGGCAAGATCGAGGCCGAGGTGGGGGAGGTGTACGCCGCGGTCGACCAGGACGGGGTCGACGGGCTGACGCTGATCGAGCCCGGCTATCTGATGCCGCACCCGACCCTGCCCGCGGTGCGGGTCGAGCGGCGCGGGGAGCTGTGGGACCGGCCGATCAGCAAGGTGCTGCTGCGCCATCCGGACCTGTCCGACGACGCGTTGGCGGCGGCGGCCCGGTCGGTGGTCGGTTCGCTGGCCACGGTCACCATGTCGGGGCCGGGCACCGTGGAGCTCCAGCCGTGCGGGGTGACCAAGGCGACCGGCCTTGCGCTGGCCGCCGAACACCTGGGGCTGAGCCCGGCGCGGACGATCGCCTTCGGCGACATGCCGAACGACATCCCCATGTTCGACTGGGCGGCCCACGGCGTCGCCATGGCCAACGCGCATCCCGAGCTGAAGGCGGTGGCGGACGAGGTCACCGCGTCGAACGAGGACGACGGCGTGGCCGTCGTCCTCGAGCGACTGTTCGGCGGGGCGATGACGCTCGCCCGTCAGCGGGTGGCTCAGTACGCGCCGAAGACGTTGTCGATGGAGCCGTAGCGGTCGGCGGCGTAGTTGCAGGCCGCCGTGATGTTCGCGACCGGGTCGTACGGGTCGAAGGCGGTGCCGGGCACGTGGTAGGCCGCGAAGGTCGGGTCGATGACCTGCAGCAGGCCCTTCGACGGGGTACCGGCGGCGGCGTTGGAGTCCCAGTTGTTGATGGCGTACGGGTTGCCGGAGGACTCGCGCATGATGTTGCGGTGGATGGCGTCGTAGCTGCCCGGGATGCCGTGCTGCGCCATGACGTCCAGCGACTCGCGGATCCAGCCGTCGAGGTTGTCCGGGTACGCCGTCACGGAGGCGGCGGTCGTCGTCGGCTCGGTGGTGGCCGCGGAGGCACTGGTCGCGCCGAACAGCGGCAGGGCGACCACGGCGACGCCGGCGACGGCGAGGGAGCGGGCGAGGCGGCGGCGGTGCTGACCGAAAGCAGGCATGTCTGGGTTCCTCTCCTACGCCTGCGAGGTGAGCTGTCGGGTTCGGGCGGGAGAGTGCCCGGCCGTGCCCCTGCGGGCATGGCTTCACCCCTAGCCGTTCCGGCACGTGTCCGGCCCGGCGGCTTACCTGGGTCCCCCGCTCCTGCCGTTCTGAGTGATCGTCGTGGGTTGATCCGGGCGGCGGCAGGATTAGGCGTCCACCCGGCAGGCCCGGAACGTATGCGAGAGCACATGTCGGGAACAAGTGCGGACATCACACAAGGCGCCGTTTGATCTTGCAATGGGGCTTTTGGGATGCTTGATCCTTTGCAGGTGCCAAGGGTCAACTCGGCGCTGTGGGAAGGCTGGAGGCGGGTGGCGGCGGGTGGCGGCCGGTGGCGGGGGTGGTGGATCGCGCGTGACCCACTTCACCGGGGATTCCCTCTGGGTACATTTCTCACCAAGGGGAATTCACTCGGTATTTGCGGCAAATCGGACGTCAGGGCGGGCGGGGTGATCCGCGCGGTGGGCCGCGGCCCGGAAGGCGGGCCGGGGCCGGGTCGAGGAGTGGATTGCCGCGTCCGGGAAAGGCGAGGAATGTCCGTTGTTATCAACCGATCAAAATCACTCCGTTCCTGATCCTCTGCAGCCCTGCCGGTAACCCCGGGCGCTGGCGGTGATCGAAACGTGACCGGATACGCTGACTTGAGTGAAGGCAGCGACCTATCGACATTCCGTGTAATCGCCAGTGGACACCAGCAGACAGGAGACCCCTCGTGACCGTCGTCGGGCCGTTCGGGCTGAGCGTGCGGGACCAGGCTCTGGAAGCCGATGTCCAGGCCGGAATGACGGCTGTCGAGGAAGGGCTGCTCGAGGCCACCAAGAGTGAGGTCCCCTTCATCACCGGGGCCGCCCAGCACCTGGTGCGGGCCGGTGGCAAGAGGTTCCGTCCGCTGCTGGTGATGCTCGCCGCCCAGTTCGGCGACCCCTACGCGCCCGGTGTCGTGCCCTCCGCCGTGGTGGTGGAGCTCACCCACCTGGCCACGCTGTACCACGACGACGTGATGGACGAGGCCGAGGTGCGGCGCGGGGTCGACAGCGCGAACGCCCGCTGGGGCAACTCCGTCGCGGTCCTCACCGGCGACTTCCTCTTCGCGCGGGCCTCGCACATCCTGGCCGACCTCGGTCCTGAGGCCGTGCGGGTGCAGGCCGAGGCGTTCGAGCGGCTGGTCACCGGGCAGATCCTGGAGACCGCGGGACCGCAGGACGGCCGCGACCCGGTCGACCACTACCTCGACGTGCTCGGCGGCAAGACCGGCTCGCTGGTCGCCGTCGCCTGCCGGTTCGGCGCGATGATGTCCGGGGCCGAGGAGACGGTCGTGGACGTGCTGACCCAGTACGGCGAGCGGCTCGGCGTCGCCTTCCAGCTCGCCGACGACGTCCTGGACATCGCCTCCGACTCCCACGAGTCCGGCAAGACCCCCGGCACCGACCTGCGCGAGGGCATCGCCACCCTGCCCGTGCTGCGGCTGCGCGAACGGGCGGCCCGGCTGGGTCTCGCCGACGACATCGCCCTGTGCGAGCTGCTCGACTCCGACCTCACCGACGACGTCCGGCACGCCGAGGCGCTGCGGCTGCTGCGCGCCCACCCCGCGCTGGAGCAGGCCCGCCGGGACACCGTGCGGTACGCCGAGGAGGCGCGCGCGGCGCTGGCCCCGCTGCCGGAGTGCGAGGCGAAGACGGCACTCGTGCAGCTGTGCGACGCGGTGGTGCACCGCGCGGGCTGAACCGGCCCGGACTCCCCGTGACCCCTACGGGGCGGGGGAGGAAACCGCCCCGCGTGTCATACCCCAGCAGTACGTGGAGTTGCGTCCGGGGTCTGACGAATCCGCCTGCCGGATTTGGTCAGATGGACCACGACGGACAACACCACTTCTCACCGATTCGGGTGAGAATGGCGGCTCAGGGTGAGACTGGTGCGAGGTCACGAGACGAAAAGCCGCCGCCGACTACGGAGGTAGGGCACACATGGCACCGTACGAATCCGACGACATGACGACCGCGGGGGAGGCCGACGAGCCGCGCACGCGACGGCGCAGGGCCGCGCGGTACGTCGTCCCGGTCACCGTGATGGGAGTGGCGGCCGCGACCATCGGTCTCGTCCCCGCGATCGCCGACTCCGGCGACCCCGACCTGCCGGAGATCACCGCCGCGCAGCTGATAGAGAAGATCGCGAAGTCGGACGTCGAGCAGCTGTCCGGCACCGTGAAGATCACTACGGACCTCGGTCTGCCGAACCTCGGCGGACTGGAGAGCGGCCTCACGTCCGGCGCCATGGGGCAGGGCGAGGACGGCGGCTCCTCGGCCGACCCGTCCGCCAAGCTCACCGAACTGGCGTCCGGCACGCACACCCTGCGCGTCGCGACCGACGGCCCGGACCGGCAGAAGGTGTCGCTCCTGGAGAACGCCGCCGAGTACAGCCTGATCCACAACGGCGAGGACGTCTGGGGCTACGACAGCGCGTCCAACGAGGTCTACCACGGCACCGTCGACGAGTCCGGCGAGGAGCGGGAGCAGCAGCCCCCGGCCACCCCGAAGGACTTCGCCGAGGAGGCGCTGAAGTCGGTCGACGACACCACGTCCGTGACGGTCGACGGCACCGCCCAGGTGGCCGGCCGGGACGCGTACAAGCTGGTCGTCAAGCCCAGGCAGTCCGGCTCCACGGTCGGCGCGATCAGCATCGCGGTCGACCACAGGACCGGCATGCCGCTGAAGTTCACGCTCACCCCGTCGAGCGGCGGCGCGGCCGTCGTGGACGTCGGCTTCACCGAGGTGAGCTTCGACCGGCCGGCCGCGTCGACCTTCGAGTTCACCCCGCCCAAGGGCGCCGAGGTGACCGAGGACGGCGAGCTGGACCGGGGCCGGGAGCACTCCGGGAAGCCGGAGAACGCCCCGAAGTCCGAGGAGGACCTGGCCAAGGGCCTGGACGGGCTGAAGATGCTCGGCGAGGGCTGGAACTCCGTCGCCGTCTTCGACACCGGCGCCGAGGGCGGCCTGCCCACCGGCGAGGCCGGCGGCGACCTCAGCGGCTTCCTCGGCTCGCTCGGCGACCAGGTCAAGGGCGAGTTCGGCACCGGCACGGTGTTCAGCACCCGCCTGGTGAACGCCCTGATCACCGAGGACGGCAAGGTCTACGTGGGCACCGTCACCAAGGACGCGCTCGTGAAGGCGGCCGACGCGGGGAAGTAAGGCCCCGGGACCTTACGACGTCACAGGGAACGAGGGAGCCGATGGACGAGGCGTCCGCCACGGAGCCGGAGCGGCGCGACAGCGAGACCACGGATGACGGCGTCATCGTCACCCGCGCGCTCACCAAGCGCTACCGCGGCGGACAGCTCGCCGTCGACGGTCTGCACCTGACCGTCCCGGCGGGCAGCGTCTTCGGCTTCCTCGGCCCCAACGGCTCCGGCAAGACCACCACCATCCGCATGCTGATGGGCCTGATCGAACCGACCTCCGGCACGGCGCACGTCCTGGGGCGCCCCATGCCGCGCTCCGCGCGCGCCGTGCTGCCGCACGTCGGGGCCCTCATCGAGGGCCCCGCCCTGTACGGCTTCCTCTCCGGCCGGGACAACCTCCTGCGCTACGACGCCGCCGACCCGACCGCGGACCCGCGCACCCGGCACGCCCGCGTCGCCGCCGCACTGGACCGGGTGGGCCTCACGGCCGCGGCCGGCAAGAAGGCGAAGGCGTACTCCCTCGGCATGAAGCAGCGCCTCGGCCTCGCGGCCGCCCTGCTCCAGCCGCGCCGGCTGCTCGTCCTGGACGAGCCGACCAACGGCCTCGACCCGCAGGGCATGCGGGAGATCCGCACGCTGGTGCGCGAACTGGCCTCGGACGGCACCACCGTCTTCCTCTCCTCCCACCTGCTCGACGAGATCGAGCAGGTGTGCACGCACGCCGCCGTGATGGCCCGGGGCCGGCTGATCACCCAGGGCCCGGTCGCCGACCTGGCCGCGGGCGCCCGGGGCCGGCTGGTGGTGACCACACCGGACCCGGCGGACGCGGCCCGGGTGCTGAAGGAGCAGGGGGTCGCCGATGTCGTCGTGGCGGAGGACCGGGTGACCGGCGAGGTGCCCGAGTGCGACCTCGCCGAGGTGAACGCCGCACTGGTCACCGCCGGGGTCCGGGTGCGCGGCTTCGGGGTCGAACGGGCCTCGCTGGAGGACGCGTTCGTGGCGCTGACCGGGGAGGGCTTCGATGTCGCAGGCTGAAGCGGTGCGGAGGGCGAGCCCACTGTGGACCCTCGGACTGCTGAGCAGCGAGCTGCTCACCACCTTCCGGCGCTGGCGCACCCTCGCCCTGCTCGGGGTGCTGGCCGCCGTACCGGTCCTGGTCGGCATCGCCGTACGGATCGAGACCGGTGACGGCTCGTCGGCCGGTGGCGGGGGCGGCGGGGAAGGACCGGCGTTCATCTCGCAGATCACCAACAACGGCCTGTTCCTGGTCTTCACCGCGCTCGCCGCCACGCTGCCGTTCTTCCTGCCCATGGCGATCGGGGTCGTAGCGGGCGACGCCATCGCCGGCGAGGCGAACGCCGGCACCCTGCGTTACCTCCTGGTCGCCCCCGCGGGCCGCAGCCGCCTGCTGCTCACCAAGTACGCGACGGTCATGGCCTTCTGCCTGGTCGCCACCCTCGTGGTCGCCGTGTCGGCCCTGGTCACCGGCGCGCTGCTGTTCCCGCTGGGCGATCTCACGACCATCTCGGGCACCCGGATCAGCTTCTCCGAGGGGCTGGCCAGAGCCCTGCTGATCGCCCTGGTCGTCGCCGTGTCACTGATCGGGGTGGCGGCGCTCGGCCTGTTCGTCTCGACGCTGACCAACAGCGGCATCGCGGCCATGGCGACCACGGTCGGGCTGCTGATCACGGTCCAGATCCTCGACCAGATCCCCCAGCTGCATGCCCTGCACCCCTACCTCTTCTCCCACTACTGGCTGTCCTTCGCCGACCTGATGCGCGAACCGGTCTACTGGGACGACCTGACGAAGAACCTCGGCCTCCAGGCCCTCTACGCGGCCGTGTTCGGCTCGGCGGCCTGGGCGCGGTTCACGGCGAAGGACATCACCGCGTAGGAAATACGGTGGCGGGGGCGGGACGGGGCGTGTGACGGTTCGGGCCATGGGCAACTCGAAGGCGTACCCCGTCCTGCGGACCACCGACGCGGCCGAGGCGTATCGGCAGGCCAGGCGGTTGTGTGCGCTGCTGAGAAACATTGAGGACAAGGTGTGGCTGTTCGCCGAGCCGGCCACGGTCCGTGAGGTGCGGGAGATCGCCGCGATCGCTCCCGGACTGCCCTTCGACTACTCGGAGAACCGGACCGATCCGGCGACGGGTGACTATCTCCGGTTCGACCTCGACGTGACGGCACTGGACGACGCGGCACTGGCGGAACACCTGCCGCTGACCTTTTCGGAGGACGTCGAGCGGGAGCGCGTCGAGGCCGGGATCCTGGCCGCGCTGGGCGACGGCATGGCCTCCATCGAGTGGCACGGGCGCTGGCCGGACGACTCGGACGCGGAGGTGGATTGGCCCTCGAAGTACGACGGGATCCAGGTCTTGTTCCACGGTGACGAAGCCCAGTGGGGCGACTGGACGGAGGAGCACACCGTCTTCGTCCATGTGACCAAGTGGGGAGACCTGCCCCTCGCCCAGGAACTCGCCGCCCACATAGGCAGCGAGGTCCTGGGCGAAGCCCAGCTCGGCTGGTGAGGCGGCGCCGGTCTCAGCCGGCCTCGTACGGGAAGCGGGCGAGG
This sequence comes from Streptomyces sp. NPDC059454, assembly GCF_042749965.1. Classification (NCBI taxonomy): domain Bacteria; kingdom Bacillati; phylum Actinomycetota; class Actinomycetes; order Kitasatosporales; family Streptomycetaceae; genus Streptomyces; species Streptomyces sp. NPDC059454. The sequence goes on from NZ_JBHYVC010000007.1 coordinate 114,736, forward strand.
GGCGCCTCCCGCGCGAAGAACGTCTTGGCCCGCGCCAGCGCCTCCGTGTCCTTCAGCACGTCGCCCGGCTTGCTGCCGTTGCCGAGCAGCACCCCGCCGAAGCGCATCCCCAGGTACGCGGCCGAGTTGTTCAGCGTGCCCACCAGCGGGTCGGCGACCTCCGGCTCCTCGTGCGCGAGCGCGGTGACGCCCCAGAGGGTCCGTCCCGCCATGGCCGCCTTGAAGTCCAGACCGGGGGTGCGCAGCCAGCCGGACCAGTGGTCCAGGTAGCGCTTGGTCTGCGCGGACACCGCGTACCAGTACAGCGGCGAGGCGATCACCAGGTCCGTCGCCGCGAGGGTGGCGTCAAGCAGCAGGGCCACGTTGCCCTCCGTGGGGCGGACGTGGTCGCTGTCGTGGCGCAGGTCCTCGAAGTCGGGCAGCGGGTGGGCGGCGAGGTCGATCCACTGCTGCTCCACGTCCGGGGGCAGCTGTTCGGCGGCACGGCGGGCCAGCAGTTCGGTGTTTCCATCGGGGCGGGCGCTGCCCAGGACGAAGAGGAAACGACGGGCCATGATCATCCCCAGATGCTCGGCGTACGTCAATTACAGGCACCTGCATCATATGCATGTGCATCTACGTGTCAAAAGGGTGGCGTGGCTCCGAGCGCAGGGGGGCCGGTCGCTCAGTGGGTGGGGGCCGCTCCGCGCCGTTCCGCCTCCCGCGCCACCGCGAGCAGCAGATCCTCCCGCCCACGCGGCGCGACCAGTTGGAGCCCCGCCGGGCAGCCGTCGGCGCCGAACCCGGCCGGGAGGCTCAGCGCGGGGTGCCCGCTGACGTTGAACGCCCAGGTGAGCGCGGTCGAGTAGACCTCGCCGGGGCCCTCGTGGCCGTGCGGTGCGGTGGGCGTCGTGGGGGTGAGCAGCAGGTCGGCACGGGCGAAGAAGGCGTCCAGGCGCCGGTCGTTCTCCGCCCGGACACGGTGGGCGTCGGCGGGGTCGGCGCCGGGGGTGCGCAGGGCCAGCCATGCCGGGGCGGGGTCGAGGAGCTCCGGCGGCGACGAGGGCCGTACGAGCCGTACGACACCGGCGTCGGCCAGCCGGTCGACCGCCGCCCGGGCCAGGGCGACGGGTTCCGCGTCGGGGCCGGCGAAGCCGAGGCCGGGGGACCAGCAGGCGGAGACGGGAAGGGGGGCCGGGGCCTCGTCAGCGGTGAGCCGCCCCGACACCACCCGCCACCAGGCCGCCGCGTCCGAGGCCGTACGGGTGAGGACCCCGGGCGTCGCCAGGCCCGTACGGTCGGCCGAGGGGAGCCGGCCGCCCGTGACCTTCAGCCCGACGACCCCGCACCACGCCGCCGGGATCCGCACCGACCCCGCGCCGTCACTGCCCGTCGCCAGGGGCACCAGCCCGGCCGCCACCGACACCGCCGCCCCGGCCGAGGAACCGCCCGGCGTACGGTCCGCCCGCCACGGGTTGACGGTACGGCCGTGCGCCCCGAGTCCCCAGGTCTGCCAGGGCGTTCCCGGACCGGGCACCGACGTGGCTCCCACGGCGACACCACCGGCCGCGAGCAGCGGACCCGCGGCACGCAGCCCGTGCCGCCCCTTGACCGCGACCGGCACCCCGGCCAGCGGCAGCCGCTCCCCGGCGGCGACCCGCGCGTCCACCTCGTCCGCCCGCCGCAGCGCCTCCTCGCCCCACACCTCGAGGAACGCGCACAGCACCGGATCGGCCCGCTCGATCCGCTCCAGCGCCTCCGCGACCACCTCCACGGCCCGCAGCCGCGTCCCGCCCACGGCGGACGCGATCTCCTCGACCGAGGCGGACGCATGAGGGCCGTACTCCCGGCTGCTCAGCGCATCGCGCCCGTCAGGCGGGCCAGCGGCTCCGTCCCGCGGGGCGGCCGGCCGCTCAGGTCCCCCAGGCGCCACTCGTTCACCCAGGGCACGCGGTACACGTCGATCACCGATTCGACGATCCGGAGCCGGTGGGCGAGGGGACGCGGCAGCCGTCCCGGCGCGTCCGCCACCAGGACCACGGCCTCCAGGCCGAGTAGTCCCTGCGGCGCCTCGCCGCGCCGGACCGTGTCCACCGCCGGGACCACGGCGTCCAGGCCGGCCGCATGGGTCCGGGCGACGAGCAGCACCGACCGCGGATCGGCGGGGCCGGGCCAGGCGCGTCCGCTGTCGTGACCGCCGTAGACCGCGGCGAGCGTGGAGACGCCCGCGCCGCCGTGCAGACCGACCCAGGAGAAGCGGCGGGCCGTCGCCCGCGCGGGGGCGGGCTCCGGCGGGGCAGCCTCCGGCACCGCCACCGGCCCCCGGATCCAGATCTCCGGTCCTTGTCCCATGTCCCCTCTCCTGTCCGCCGCCTCGATTCTCCTGCTCTCCACCTCGGTCTTCATGCCGCCGGACGGACGGGAAACCGGCGCGGACGGCCGTTGGGACGAGCCTGTGACAACGCGGTGACGTGAGAAGCGCGGGCGAGCGGACAGACTCGACGGTAGGTGTACGACCCGAATGAGGGAACGATGTCTCGACTCAGCCGCGAGAAGAAGCGGGAACAGCAGCAGGCCGCCCATGCGGCGAACCTTGCGGCAGCGCCGATCGACGTCCGTGTCCCGGTCGGCGGGGCGGATGCGGGCCGGGCGTCGGTCGGCGGGGTGACGGTGATCGCGGGGCCCGGCGAGGAGATCCAGCGGGCGGTGCTGAACCGCCTCCACCGCATCGCCATCGCCTCCGGTCACGCCGTCCTCGCCACCGTGCACGACGAGCGCCTCGGCTATGTCATTCCGCTCCAGGTCGACCCGGACGGCTCCAGCCACTTCACGGCGCAGCCCGCCCCGACGGCACCGGCGCAGGGCCGGGAGCCGGTGCGGGAGCCCGATACGGAGCGGCCGACGCACCTCCTGCACCCCGTCCCCGAGCCGGCACCGGCGCCGACGCCGGAAGGGAAGTCCGGACCGGCTCCCGTACGGGACACCACCCCCACCTTCGAACTGTGCCCCGTCCCCGAGCCGGAGACTCCCCGGGACGCCGTACCGACGTTCCGGCTGCGCGCCGTGCCCGAGTCGGCGGAGATCACGCCGCCCGGTACGGTCGCACCTCCGAGGGGCGAGTTCGGCCCGCCCCCGGCCATGGACGCGAGGCCGCGTCCCTACTTCGGGACGGACCGGTCCCGGACACACGAAACCGCACCATCCCCCGAGCTCGAGCTCGAGCCCGTACTCGACCCCTGCCCCAAGCCCACCCCGCCCCGGGGTTTCGACGCCGTGGCGGAGGCGGTGCTCGGGGACGAACCCCTCGCCGCCGGCGCGGGCCACCTCGCCGAACCCATGGCCCGGGTCAACGACGCCGTCCGGGCGGGCAGGATCGACGCGGCGGCCCGGCTGGCCGAGGAGACCGTGGCGGAGGCCTCGGGAACACTGGGGCCGGAGCACCCGGAACTGCTGCGGCTGCGCGAACTCGCCGCCTACATCGCCTACCTGGCCGGTGAGCCGCTGCGCGCCTTCCGCATCTCCCTCGACCTCGCCGTGATCTGCCGCCGCGCGGGGGACGCGGAGGCCGCCTACGGCAACGTCCGCAGCGCGGCGACCGCATGGCGCGCGGTGCGTGACCCGCTGCTCGGACTGGAACTCGGGCACGAGCTGATCGCCCTGTGGACCGAGCTCACCGCCGAGGACGGCCCCGCCGCCGACGAGATCGAGGAACTGGAGTCCGCCCGCGCCCGCATGGGCCGGCTGACCTCCCGCGCCCGCACGCGGCAGACCTGAGCGGTCCCGCCGCACCCAGGGGTTTTCCCTAGTGCAGGCAGAATTCATTGCCTTCCGGATCGGTCATCACCAGCCACCCTCCGGAAGGCTCCTTCACCCGCCGCAGCACGCGCGCGCCGAGCTCCTCCAGCCGGGCGAGCTCCTCCTCGCGGCGCCCCGCACCGGGATGCAGATCGAGATGGAGCCGGTTCTTGACCGTCTTCTCCTCCGGCACGCGCTGGAACAGCAGCCGCCGTCCACGGCCGGTGCCGCTCTCCTCCTCGTACGGGTCGTCGGGGTGCCGTACCGCCGCCAGGTCGCGCCAGGCCCGGCGGCCGTGGGACTCGACGGTCAGCTCGGCCGGGACGGCGCCCGCACCCAGCAGTTTTTCGATGAGCGCGCTGTTGTCCTCGACCACGTAGCGCAGGGCGGCGGCCCAGAAGTCGGCCTGCGCGTGCGGGGCGGCCGCGTCGATGACGACCTTCCAGTGCACGGGGGTGGCCGGTGTCGGTGTCTGCGTCATACGACCAGTTATAGGACGCGGCTCCGACAACGCCCGGCTCTACGGCCTGGCCTCCAGCCGGCCCGCCTCGGCCGCGGCGGGCACGCTCCCGGTGCTCACCGTGCCGGCGGCCGGCACGCTGGCCCCGGTCACGCCGGTCTTCCCGGCCGGCGCACGGGCACCCCGGCGGGCGGTGCGCAGCGCGTCCCAGGTGAGGAGGGTGAGCGCCAGCCACACCAGCGCGAAACCGGCCCAGCGCTCGGGCGGCATGGCCTCCTTGAAGTAGAGGATGCCGAGCAGGAACTGGAAGACCGGCGCCAGGTACTGCAGCAGCCCCAGCGTGGACAGCGGTACGCGGATCGCGGCGGCGCCGAAGCAGACCAGGGGGAGTGCGGTGACGATCCCGGTCGCGGCGAGCAGCGCGGCGTGCCCGGCCCCTTCGGCGGCGAACGTGGAATCGCCCCGGCCGCTCAGCCACAGCAGGTAGCCGAGCGCGGGCAGGAACTGGATCGCGGTCTCGGCGGCCAGCGACTCGACGCCGCCGAGGTTGACCTTCTTCTTCACCAGCCCGTACGTGGCGAAGGAGAAGGCGAGGCAGAGCGAGATCCACGGCGGCTGGCCGTAACCGACGGTGAGGACGAGCACCGCCGCGGCGCCCACCCCGACCGCCGCCCACTGCGCGGGCCGCAGGCGCTCCTTCAGCAGCAGCACGCCCATCGCGATCGTGACCAGCGGGTTGATGAAGTAGCCGAGGGAGGCCTCGACGACGTGCCCGGAGTTCACGGACCAGATGTAGACGCCCCAGTTGACGGTGATGACCGCCGCGGCGACCGTGATCAGCGCCAGCTTGCGCGGCTGCCGCAGCAGCTCGCCGAGCCAGGCCCAGCGGCGTATGAAGAGCAGGGCGGCCGCGACGAAGAGCAGTGACCAGACCATCCGGTGGGCCAGGATCTCCACGGCCCCGGCGGGCTTGAGCAGGGGCCAGAACAGGGGGACGAGCCCCCACATCCCGTACGCGGCGAAGCCGTTCAGCAGTCCTGTGCGCCGCTCTGCGGCCGGCTTCCCGGTCACGGGCCCCTCCTTCGTGTCCGACGCGTGCCCTGTCCTCGGCGATGCCCGCGCACGCGCGCGGTGCTCGCCGGACGACGGTAACGCCGGACACCCCCGCGTGTCATGTCCGTACCGGCATACGGTCATGACCGGCGGGGGTGAGGGCCGGGTGGACCTTCGGGTCAGCCCTTGAGGGCGGCGGCGACGGCCTCGGCGAGCGGGGTGGTCGGACGGCCGGCCAGCCGGGACAGATCGCCGCTGTCGACGACCAGCTCCCCCTTCTCGATCGAGACGTCCACGCCCGCCAGCACGGCGGCCATCGGCTCGGGCACCCCGGCACCGGCCAGGATGCCGGTGAGCGCCTCGGGCGTGACCGGGTTGTAGACGATCTCCCTGCCGGTCTGCCGGCTCAGCTCCGCCGCGTACTCGGTGAAGCTCCACGCCTCGTCGCCGCCCAGCTCGTACGTCTTGTTCTCGTGCCCCTCGCCGGTCAGTACGGCGACGGCGGCGGCCGCGTAGTCGGCCCGCGAGGCGGAGGAGATCCGGCCCTGACCGGCGGCGGCGACCACCGCGTCGTGGGCGAGCACCGGGGCGAGGTTCTCGGTGTAGTTCTCGTGGTACCAGCCGTTGCGCAGCAGCACGTACGGGACGCCCGAGCCCAGCAGCGCCTCCTCGGTGCCGCGGTGGTCGTCGGCGAGTGCGGTGGTCAGGGGGCCGGGGGCGCTGGTGTACGCGAGCAGGGCGACGCCCGCGGCCTTCGCGGCGTCGATGACGACCCGGTGCTGACCCACCCGGCCCTTGTCGAACTCGTTGCCGGAGACCAGCAGGACCTTGTCGCCGGCCGCGAACAGGCCGTCGAAGGTCTCGGGGGCGTTGTAGTCGGCGACCGCGATCCGCACCCCGCGTCCGGCGAGGTCCGCCGCCTTCTCCGCGCTGCGGACGACGGCGGTGACCTGCTCGGCCGGAACCTTCTCCAGCAGCTGTTCCACGACGTGACGGCCGAGGTGTCCGGTGGCGCCGGTGACGACGATGCTCATGATGCAGAACTCCTGTGGGGATGCGTGTGCGGGTGTGCCACTCACCCTAGGAGTTACGCTAACTAATGGAAAGTACCCACTTTGAAGTAAGGTACTGGCATGGCGGTAAGTGATGGTGTCCGGTGGAACGACGGCGAGGCGATGTGCCCGCACCGGCTGGTCCTGGAGCATGTGACGAGTCGCTGGGGCGTGCTCGTGCTGATCCAGCTGCTGGAGCGCCCGTACCGCTTCAGCGAACTGCGCCGGGCGATCGGCAGGGTCAGCGAGAAGATGCTCACCCAGACCCTCCAGACCCTGGAGCGCGACGGCATGGTCCACCGCGACGCCAAGCCGGTCATCCCGCCCCGCGTCGACTACTCCCTCACCGGCCTGGGCCGCGAGGCGGCCGAGCAGGTGCGCGACCTGGCGCTGTGGACCGAGAAGCGCATGGCCGACGTCCTCGCCGCCCGCCAGGCGTACGACGAGACCCGGGCGCCGTAGCGCACCGGGCCTCGTTCGAGCCGTCGGCGGGGTTCAGCCCACGACCGTCCAGGTGTCGCCGCCGGTGAGCAGGGAGGCGAGGTCGCCCTTGCCCTGCTGTTCGACGGCGGTGTCGAGCTGCTCGGCCATGAGGGTGTCGTAGACGGGCCGGTCGACGGAGCGGAAGACGCCGATCGGGGTGTTGTGCAGGGTGCTGGGGTCCGCGAGCCGGGACAGCGCGAACGCCGTGGTGGGGGACGCGGCGTGGGCATCGTGGACGAGGATGTCGGCCTCGTTGTCGGCCGTCACCGTGACCACCTTCAGGTCACCGGTGGCCGGGTCGCGCACGACGCCCTTGGAACCCTCCGCGCCGAAGCGGATCGGCGCGCCGTGCTCCAGGCGGATGACGGCCTCCTCGGCCTGCCGGCGGTCCTTGAGGACCTCGAAGGCGCCGTCGTTGAAGATGTTGCAGTTCTGGTAGATCTCCACCAGGGCGGTACCGGGGTGGTCGGCGGCCTGCCGCAGGACCTCGGTGAGGTGCTTGCGGTCGGAGTCGACGGTGCGGGCGACGAAGGACGCCTCGGCACCGATGGCCAGGGACACCGGGTTGAACGGCGCGTCCAGCGATCCCATCGGGGTCGACTTGGTGATCTTGCCGACCTCGGAGGTCGGGCTGTACTGGCCCTTGGTCAGGCCGTAGATCCGGTTGTTGAAGAGCAGGATCTTGAGGTTGACGTTGCGGCGCAGGGCGTGGATGAGGTGGTTGCCGCCGATGGAGAGGGCGTCGCCGTCACCGGTGACGACCCAGACGGACAGGTCGCGGCGGGAGGTGGCCAGGCCGGTGGCGATGGCGGGGGCGCGGCCGTGGATGGAGTGCATCCCGTAGGTGTTCATGTAGTACGGGAAGCGGGAGGAGCAGCCGATGCCGGAGACGAAGACGATGTTCTCCTTCGCCAGGCCGAGCTGGGGCATGAAGCCCTGGACGGCGGCCAGGACGGCGTAGTCGCCGCAGCCGGGGCACCAGCGCACTTCCTGGTCGGACTTGAAGTCCTTCATGGACTGCCGGCCCTCGGCCTTGGGCACCAGCTTCAGTGCTTCAGTCATCGATGGCCTCCTTGAGGACCGTGGCGAGCTGCTCCGCCTTGAACGGCATGCCGTTGACCTGGTTGTACGAGTGGGCGTCGACCAGGTACTTCGCCCGGATGAGCGTGGCGAGCTGCCCGAGGTTCATCTCGGGGACCACCACCTTGTCGTACCTCTCCAGGACCGTGCCGAGGTTGTGCGGGAAGGGGTTGAGGTGGCGCAGATGGGCCTGCGCGATCCGGCCGCCCTCCTTGCGGATACGGCGCACGGCGGCCGTGATCGGCCCGTAGGTCGACCCCCAGCCCAGCACCAGGGCCTTCGCTCGGTCCGGGTCGTCGACCTCGATGTCGGGTACGTCGATGCCGTCGATCTTCGCCTGCCGGGTGCGGACCATGAAGTCGTGGTTGGCGGGGTCGTAGGAGATGTTGCCCGTGCCGTCCTGCTTCTCGATGCCGCCGATGCGGTGCTCGAGACCCGGGGTGCCGGGGACGGCCCAGGGCCGGGCCAGGGTCTGTGGATCCCGCTTGTACGGCCAGAACACCTCGGTGCCGTCGTCCAGCGCGTGGTTCGGTCCCCGCGCGAACCGCACGGTCAGGTCCGGCAACTCCTGGAGGTCCGGGACGCGCCAGGGCTCGCTGCCGTTGGCGAGGTAGCCGTCGGAGAGGAGGAACACCGGCGTGCGGTAGGCCAGGGCGATGCGGGCCGCCTCCAGGGCGGCGTCGAAGCAGTCGGCCGGGGTGCGGGGCGCGACCACCGGGACCGGCGCCTCGCCGTTGCGGCCGTACAGGGCCTGGAGCAGGTCCGCCTGCTCGGTCTTGGTCGGCAGGCCGGTGGACGGGCCGCCGCGCTGGATGTCCACGATCAGCAGCGGCAGCTCCAGCGACACCGCCAGGCCGATGGTCTCGGACTTCAGGGCCACACCGGGACCGGAGGTGGTGGTGACCGCCAGCGAGCCGCCGAAGGCCGCCCCCAGTGCCGCACCGATGCCGGCGATCTCGTCCTCGGCCTGGAAGGTCCGCACGCCGAAGTTCTTGTGCCGGCTCAGCTCGTGCAGGATGTCCGAGGCGGGGGTGATCGGGTAGGAGCCGAGGTAGAGCGGCAGATCCGCCTGGCGGGACGCGGCGATCAGTCCGTAGGACAGGGCCAGGTTCCCGGAGATGTTGCGGTAGACGCCGGGCGGGAACGCCTTCGCCGCCGGGGCCACCTCGTAGGAGACCGCGAAGTCCTCCGTCGTCTCGCCGAAGTTCCAGCCCGCCCGGTAGGCCGCGATATTGGCCGCCGCGATGTCGGGCTTCCTGGCGAACTTCGACCGCAGGAACTTCTCCGTGCCCTCGGTGGGCCGGTGGTACATCCAGCTCAGCAGCCCGAGGGCGAACATGTTCTTGCTGCGCTCGGCCTCCTTGCGGGTGAGGTCGAACTCCTTGAGCGCCTCCACGGTCAGCGTGGTCAGCGGCACCGGGTGCAGGCTGTAGCCGTCCAGAGAGCCGTCCTCCAGCGGGCTGCTGTCGTAGCCGACCTTCTGCATCGCCCGCTTGGTGAACTCGTCCGTGTTGACGATGATCTCCGCGCCGCGCGGCAGGTCCCCGATGTTGGCCTTCAGCGCGGCCGGGTTCATCGCCACCAGCACGTTCGGCGCGTCGCCGGGGGTGAGGATGTCGTGGTCGGCGAAATGGAGCTGGAAGGACGACACACCGGGCAGGGTGCCGGCGGGCGCGCGGATCTCGGCCGGGAAGTTCGGCAGCGTGGAGAGGTCGTTGCCGAACGACGCGGTCTCCGAGGTGAAACGGTCACCGGTGAGCTGCATACCGTCACCCGAGTCCCCCGCGAACCTGATGATCACTCGGTCGAGCCGGCGGACGTCCTTCGCACCCGCCGCTCTGCGCTGCTCCCCTACGACTGCTCCGTCGGCTTGCTCCGCTGGACTGCTGACCTGACTGGTCACTGAACTGGACCTCCTCGAGGCGGCTGTCCGGGACGGCCTTCCCGTAGGCCTTCCCCGCATAAACCCTACGTCCGTAAGGGTCGCCTTCCTCGGGTCATTCGCATGGTGGACACGACTTCGAGACGTCCTCGCTCAGGAATTGAGGTAGGTGAGAACGGCCAGTACCCGGCGGTGATCACCGCCGCTCGGGGACAGCCCCAGCTTCAGGAAAATATTGCTGACGTGCTTCTCCACGGCGCCGTCGCTGACCACCAGCTGCCCGGCGATCGCCGAGTTCGTCCGGCCCTCCGCCATCAGCCCCAGGACCTCCCGCTCACGCGGGGTGAGTCCCGCGAGCACGTCCTGCTTGCGGCTGCGCCCCAGCAACTGCGCGACCACCTCGGGATCCAGAGCCGTGCCGCCCCGGGCCACGCGCACCACCGCGTCCACGAACTCGCGGACCTCGGCCACCCGGTCCTTGAGCAGATAACCGACGCCACGGCTGGAACCGGCGAGCAACTCCGTGGCGTAGCGCTCCTCCACGTACTGCGACAGCACCAGCACACCGATGCCCGGATGCGTCCTGCGCAGCTGCACCGCGGCCCGTACCCCCTCGTCCGTGTGCGTCGGCGGCATCCGTACGTCGGCCACCACGACGTCCGGGAGGAGGTTCTCCCCGTCCAGCTCGGTGATGGTCTTGATCAGCGCTTCACCGTCACCGACACCGGCCACGACCTCGTGCCCACGGTCGGTCAGCAGCCGGGTCAGGCCCTCCCGCAGCAGCACCGAATCCTCGGCGATGACCACCCGCACCCTGTTCTCCACGTTCCTCGGCCCCCATGCCCCTGATCCGGTCCCGCCCCCATGGCGGGCCCGGTCGTCGGATCCAGCATCCCAGCATCCGGTGGGGGATGCGGCAGAGCAACGTGATGGGGGGTGTCGTCGCGGCGGGCGGGTACGAGGCCGTGGCCCGCACCCGTCCACCGGTTCCGTCAGCGAAGCCGGACCGCCCTCATCCTGCCCGCTGCGCCCGCCACGGCAGCTCGGCGGTCACCCGCGTCGGGCCGCCGACCGGGGAGTCCACCACCAGGATCCCGTCCACCGCGTCAAGCCGCTCCGCCAGACCGGCCAGTCCGGAACCCTCGGACACATCGGCGCCGCCCACGCCGTTGTCCACGACCTGGAGCATCAGCCGGTTCTCCGTTCGCCACACCTCCACGGCCGCCCAGGTCGCCCGCGAATGCTTGCTGATGTTCTGCAGCAGCTCCGAGACCGTGAAGTAGGCGATGCCCTCGATGGCCGGCGCGGGCCGCTCCGTCAGGTCCACCTCCACCTGCACCGGCACCGTGCACCGCGAGGCCACCGCCGACAGCGCCGCGTCCAGCCCCCGGTCGGTCAGCACCGCCGGATGGATGCCGCGGGCCAGGTCACGCAACTCCTGCAGCGCCGTCTTCACCTCGCCGTGCGCCTCGTCCACCATCTGCGCCGCGACCTGCGGATCCTCCCGCAGCTTCTCCTTCGCCAGCCCCAGATCCATGGCCAGGGCCACCAGCCGGGCCTGCGCCCCGTCGTGCAGATCGCGCTCGATGCGCCGCAGGTCCGCCGCCGCCGTGTCCACCACGACCCCGCGGTCCGACTCCAGCTCCACCACCCGCGTGGCCAGCCGCGACGGTCCGAGCAACCCGTGCACCATCACCCGGTCCACCATCGTCAGCGCCCGCACGATCCACGGCGTGGCGAGGGTGAACAGCAGACCCACTCCCGCGGTCACCGCGATCTCGAACGAGTTGTCCAGATGGATCTGGTGGTGCTCGTCCCCGTACAGCTGTATGCCGTCCTGCCCGGTGTACGCCGGGAAGACCCAGAACCACAGCGGATAGGTCAGCAGCGACCAGCCCACCGACCAGACGGTCACGCTGACGCAGAAGGAGAGCACCGCCCACGGCAGCTGCAGCACCGCGTACAGCAGGGCCCGCCAGGAGGCGCCGCTCTTGAGCACGGCCCCGGTCCACGCCATGAACCCCTGCCGCCTCATCCGCAGCGGCTCCGGCTCGGCCACCTCCAGACCCAGCAGCCCTCGTGCCCGCGCTCGCTCCACCGCCCCGAACCCACGGCAGCCGGCGAGCGCCGCCGCCAGCACCGGGACGCCGAGGAACGTCACCAGCAGGCCCGCCCCCAGCGACACCATCGTGACCGCGTAGGTGAACAGCAGAATGCTGATCGGCAGACTCAGCAGCACATATCCCAGCTCGCGCCAGGTGCGTCCCTCGACCGGCGCCCGCAGCGCGGCCGGCAGCCGGTGCCGCCGTCCCTCGGCGTGCCCGGGATGTCCGGGCTCCGCGGGGAGCCCGTAGCCCTGTCCGTACTCCGTGGCCATCGGCTTCGTCCTTCTCTTCGTCCGGGGCTGTGCTGTCGTACCTCCAGGCTCCTCCGCCGCAGGTCGGCGGACCATGGAGTCCGTCGCAGTCTTGGGCGGGGGTTTTCCCTACCTCCGGCCGCGGACGGGCACTTCCTCGGACGCCCTCCTGGCCCTGCCGGTGTCCTCGGCCAGGACACCGGAACGGTCCCGCCACGGCAGTTCGGCCGTCACCGTCGTCGGACCGCCCTCCGGCGACTCCACGACGAACAGACCGTCCACCGCGCCCAGCCGGTCGGCGAGACCCCGCATACCCGTCCCGCCGTCCAGGCTCGCGCCCCCGCGCCCGTCGTCCCCCACCTGTATGAGCAGCCGGCCCTCCGACTGCCACACGTCCACCGCGGCCGACCGGGCCCGGCTGTGCTTGCTGACGTTCTGCAGCAGCTCCGAGACGGTGAAGTAGGCGATGCCCTCGATGGCGGCGGCCGGCCGCTCGTCCAGGTCGACCGTCACCTTCACCGGCACCGTGCAGCGCGAGGCGACCGAGGACAGCGCGGCGTCCAGGCCCCGGTCGGTCAGGACCGCGGGATGGATGCCCCGTGCGAGATCCCTCAGCTCCTGCAACGCCAGCTTCACCTCGCCGTGCGCCTCCTCGACCATCGACGCCGCGGCGTCGGGATCCTCCAGCAGCTTCTCCTTGGCCAGACCCAGCCCCATGGCCAGGGCCACCAGCCGGGCCTGCGCCCCGTCGTGCAGATCGCGCTCGATGCGCCGCAGGTCCGCCGCCGCCGCGTCCACCACGACCCCGCGGTCCGACTCCAGCTCGGCTATGCGCCGCTCCAGTTCGTCGGAGGGCGACAGCAGGCCGCGCACCATCGCCCGGTCGGCGTTGGCCAGGCCCCGCACCACGAACGGCAGCACCGGCCACAGCACGAACAGACCGGTCAGCGTGACGACGAAGGTGACGATGCCCCACGGCAGCCGTATCAGCTCGTACAGGACGGTCCGCCAACCCACCGGGTCCTTGACCGCCATCCACAGCTGCGGCCAGAACCCGCCGGAACCGCGCACCGGCAGCCGGCTCGGCTCCTCCACCCGCACCCCGAGCAGCTTTCTCGCCCGCGCCCGCTCCATCCTGCCCAGCAGCCGGGCACCCATCAGCCCGAGCGCGAGCAGAGGGAACCCGACCACCGTGACGGTCAGCCCGACACCGGTGAACAGCATGGTCACCGTGTAGACGAAGCCGACCAGTGCAACCGGCAGGTTCGCCAGGAGGTGGGCGATCTCCCTCCAGGTGTGCGCGTCGTACGCGAAACGGGCCGGTGGCGGGCGGTCGCCGTGCTCGGCCGGTTCCGGGACTGCCGTCACGGGCGTGCCCGGACTCGGGAATGGTTCGGTCATGGGCACAAGCGTGCCCGGAGCCGGGGGCCGGCGCCATGAGGTGGACCGCCAGGATGCACTGAGGAAAACCCCACCCCCCGCATGCCGAGTGGTGACAGGCTGCTTACGGTGCATTTATGAGGGCCTAGACTCCCGTGCGTACAGATCGTCGGACCGTGACGTTCACCGGCACGGATCAAGGGCACGGCACAGGCATGGGCCAGGGCGCCGATCAAGGGAGTGAGGGGCGGACGTGCGGGAAACGACCGTCGTCGCGGCGGACTACTTCCAGTCCTACTCGGTCGTCGGACTGCTCGCCGTCGTCGGCCTGCTGTTCGTCGCCGTCGCCTTCGGAGCGGGACGCCTGCTGCGGCCGGTGGTTCCCACGCCCGAGAAGCTCCTGACCTACGAGTGCGGAGTCGATCCCGTCGGCGAGGGCTGGGCCCACACCCAGGTCCGCTACTACGTCTACGCCTTCCTCTACGTGATCTTCGCCGTCGACTCGATCTTCCTCTTCCCCTGGGCGACCGTCTTCGCCGCCGACGGCTACGGCGCGACCACCCTCGTGGAGATGTTCATCTTCCTCGGCTTCCTCGCCGTGGGTCTGCTGTACGCATACAAGAAGGGCGTCCTGACATGGACGTGAACCCTGCCGCCCCCGAGCCCGTCCTGCTTCCGGAACCGAAGAGGCTCGGCGCGCTCGCCCGGCTGGCTCCCGAGCCGATGAAGGTGGTCCTCAACTGGGGCCGCCGCTACTCGCTGTGGGTCTTCAACTTCGGCCTCGCCTGCTGCGCGATCGAGTTCATCGCCGCGTCGATGGCCCGCCACGACTTCATCCGCCTCGGCGTCATCCCCTTCGCGCCGGGGCCGCGCCAGGCCGACCTGATGGTCGTCTCCGGCACGGTCACGGACAAGATGGCGCCCGCGGTGAAGCGCCTGTACGAGCAGATGCCCGAGCCCAAGTACGTCATCTCCTTCGGCGCGTGCAGCAACTGCGGCGGCCCGTACTGGGACTCCTACTCCGTCACCAAGGGTGTGGACCAGATCATTCCGGTCGACGTCTACGTCCCCGGCTGCCCGCCCCGGCCCGAGGCGCTGCTCCAGGGGATCCTGAAGCTCCAGGAGAAGATCGCACGGGAGTCGCTGGGGGAGCGGTACGGATCCGGCGGCGGCGCACGGCCGTCCGCGGCGGCGCTGCAGAGCGGGCTGGTCCGGCCGCCGGCGCCGTCCGGTGAGGGGGAGGGCCGATGACCGCGGTCGGCTGGCTCCCCGCCGACGCCGAGGAACTGTTCGGTACGGAGGCCACGGCGGAGGAGTCGTACGGCGTCCTGACCGTCGACGTACCGCCCGCCTCCTGGATCACCGCGCTGGAGGCCGCGCGCGACCGCGTCGGCTGCACCTTCTTCGACTGGCTGAGCGCGGTCGACGAACCCGGCACCGGGTTCCGCGTCACGGCGCACGTCGCCGCCCTGGCCCCGGTACGGCGCCTGCTGCTGCGCACCACGGTGCCGCACGAGGCCCCCACGCTGCCCTCCGCCGTGGACGTCTACGCGGGTGCCGCGTGGCACGAACGCGAGACGCACGAGATGTTCGGCGTCGACTTCGCGGGCCACCCGGGCCTGGACCACCTGCTCCTGCCGGACGGTTTCGAGGGGCATCCCCTGCGCAAGGACTTCGTCCTCGCGGCCCGGGTCGCCAAGGCCTGGCCCGGCGCCAAGGAACCCGGGGAGCCTGCGGCGGGTGCGGCACACGGCGGCCCCAAGCGCCGCCAGATGCTTCCCCCCGGCGTCCCCGACCCGAACGAATGGGGTCCCCTCAAGGGCCAACTCCCCCCGGCCCCGGCCCGCCCGGCCCGAGGCGCGGGCAGGACGGCGGCCGGCGCGGGACGAGCGGCAGGAGACCGCCCGGCCCCCGACAGCCCACGCCGAACCCGCACGGCGGCGGAGGGGTCCGCGAGCCAGGCGGCCACCCCGGAGTCCTCCGACCGGCCCACGACCCCGCCGCGCCGCACGCGTGCGGCGGCGCAGGGCTCCGCGAGCCAGGCGGCGGAGGCGCGCCCCGAGTCCGCCGCTCCCCCCGCGCGACGGGCGCGGAGTGCGAGCGAGGGGTCGGCGTCGCAGCGTTCCGGCACCGACGGCCCGCGCCGGGCGCGCACCGCGTCCGAGGGGTCGGCGAGCCGGCGCACCGCGTCGGAAGCGACGGCGTCGTCCGACGAACCCGCAGCGGCGGGCGACGAGCTCACACCCGCGCCCACCGAGGGCCGACCGGAGCGCAGTTCTCCCGCCGCGCCGTCCCGCAGCTCGGACGCCCCCTGGCACCACGCCCGCCCGGCCTTCGCCCGCCCCGAGGCGGAGGACGGCACGGAAGCCGATGCCGGCGCCGGTCCTGCCGGGGAGGCGGCGACGGCTCCCGGGCCCGATGCCGGTCCGGTCGGAGGGGCCGGGGCTCCTGCCGGATCCGGTGCGGAGTCCGAGGACGCTCGGCCGGAACCCGGACCGGTCCGGGAGTCTGCCCCCGGACCCGACACGGACGCCGGTCCCAACGCCACGCCCGAGTCCGGCCCGGAGTCCGGCCCGGAGTCCGGCTCTGAGTCCGGCCCGGAGTCCGGCTCTGAGTCCGGCCCGGAGTCCGGCCCGGAGTCCGGCCCCGACGCCGAGACCGGCCCGCAGGCCGAGAACAACCCCGAGACTCCCACCCCCGAAGACCCCTCAGGAGGCCCGCGGTGAACGACGTGCTCGACGTCGCCCTGCGACTCCTGGTCGTGTTCGTCGTCTTCCTCACCTTCCCCCTGATCGTGGGCCAGACCGAGCACAA
Source organism: Streptomyces sp. NPDC059454 (assembly GCF_042749965.1). Lineage (NCBI taxonomy): Bacteria > Bacillati > Actinomycetota > Actinomycetes > Kitasatosporales > Streptomycetaceae > Streptomyces > Streptomyces sp. NPDC059454. Next base: position 131,070 of record NZ_JBHYVC010000007.1, read on the forward strand.
GGTGATGGCCCACATGCAGGGCCGCCTCGGCCCGATGTACGCCGGCGGCTTCCACGGCTGGGCCCAGCTCATCGCCGACGGCGTGAAGTTCGCGCAGAAGGAGGACGTGGTCCCGGCCGGCGCGGACCGACGTATCTTCCAGCTCGCTCCCGCCGTCGCCCTCCTGCCGTACCTCCTCGTCCTGCTCGCCGTCCCGATCGGCCCGGGCGAGGGCGCGGTCGGCCAGGTGATCGACGCGGGCGTGTTCTTCGTCCTCGCCGTCATGGGCGTCGGCGTCCTCGGCTCGCTCATGGCCGGCTGGGCCTCCGCCAACAAGTTCTCCCTCCTCGGCGGCCTGCGCACCGCCGCCCAGCTCCTCGCGTACGAACTCCCGATGCTGCTCACCGCCGCCTCGGTGGCGATGGCGGCCGGCACGGTCTCCCTCGTCGGCATCCTCGACGCGTTCGAGTGGTGGTGGCTGCCCTGGCAGATCACCGGCGCACTCGTCTTCTTCGTCGCCGGCCTCGCCGAGCTCCAGCGCCCGCCCTTCGACATGCCGGTCGCCGACTCGGAGATCATCTTCGGCGCGTACACCGAGTACACCGGCCTGCGCTTCGCCCTCTTCCTCCTCGCCGAGTACGCCGGGATCGTCGTCCTGTGCGGCCTGACCACCGTCCTGTTCCTGGGCGGCTGGCACGGCCCCTGGGGCGCCGACGGACTCGGCTGGGTCTGGACCCTGCTGAAGACCGCGGTCCTCGCCTTCGTCGTCATCTGGCTCCGCGTCACCTACCCCCGGCTGCGCGAGGACCAGCTCCAGAAGCTCTCCTGGACCCTCCTCGTCCCCCTGTCCCTCGCCCAGATCGCCCTCACCGGCATCGTCAAGGTGGTGATCCGGTAACCATGGCTGAGCCTCTCCCGCCCACCCGGCCCCGCATCCCCGGCTCCGGCCTGGCCAAGGGCCTGGCCGTCACCCTGCGGACGATGACGAAGAAGTCCGTCACCGCCCCGTACCCGGACACCCAGCCCGACCTCCCGCCCCGCACCCGCGGTGTGATCGGCCTGTTCGAGGAGAACTGCACGGTCTGCATGCTGTGCGCCCGCGAGTGCCCGGACTGGTGCATCTACATCGACTCCCACAAGGAGACGGTCCCGGCGGCGACCCCCGGCGGCCGTGAACGCAGCCGTAACGTCCTCGACCGCTTCGCCATCGACTTCTCCCTGTGCATGTACTGCGGTATCTGCATCGAGGTCTGTCCCTTCGACGCCCTGTTCTGGTCCCCGGAGTTCGAGTACGCCGAGACCGACATCCACGACCTCACCCACGAGCGCGACAAGCTCCGCGAGTGGATGTGGACCGTCCCGGCCCCGCCCGCCCTCGACCCCGGCGCCGAGGAACCGAAGGAACTCGCCGCCGCCCGCAAGACCGCCGACAAACTCGCCGCCGCCCAGGCCGAACCGCAGGAGGAGGAGTCGTGATCCTCGCCGCAGCCGCAGGAACGGCCGCGCACGCCACGACCACCACCGCCCCCGGAACGCACGGCTTCCTCTCCCCGACCGGCGTGGAGATCGCCTTCCTCCTCGTCGGCCTGGTCACCTTCGGGGCCGCCGTCATCACCGTCACCACCCGGCAGCTGGTGCACGCCGCCCTGTGGCTGGTGGTGGCCCTCGGCGGCCTGGCCGTCGAATACCTCCTGCTCACCGCCGAGTTCATCGCCTGGGTGCAGGTCCTCATCTACGTCGGTTCCGTGGTCGTCCTCCTCCTGTTCGGGCTCATGCTCACCAGGGCCCCCATCGGCCGCTCACCGGACGCGGACTCCGGCAACCGCTGGGTCGCCCTCACCGTGGCCGGCGCCGCCGCGGCGGCCCTGGTCTGGGTCGTCGTCGACGCCTTCCGTACCACCTGGATCGACCTGGACGGCGCCCCCGCCGGCTCCACGGACGTCACCGGCGCGAGTCTCTTCCAGCACTGGGTCCTCCCCTTCGAGGCCCTCTCCGTCCTCCTCCTCGCCGCCCTCGTCGGCGCGATCGTCCTGTCCCGCAAGGCGAAGGCCGACGCCGCGTCCGGCGCGACGGACACCCGGCGCGACACGGAAGGGGCCCGCTGATGCACCTCGCCTATCCCGCCGTTCTGTCCGCCCTCCTCTTCTGCACCGGCCTGTACGGCGTCCTCGCCCGCCGCAACGCGATCCTGGTGCTGATGTCGGTCGAGCTGATGCTCAACGCCGTCAACCTGAACCTGGTCGCCTTCGACGTCTGGCTCAGCCGGACCGCCGAGGACACCCTGCACTCCGGCCAGGCCCTCACCCTGTTCACCATCGCCATCGCCGCCGCCGAGATCGGCATCGGTCTGGCGATCGTCCTCGCCGTGTACCGCAACCGCGGCACCTCGGACATCGACAAGCTCCGCGACACCGCCGAGGGTCACGAGCCCGACGGCCCGGACAGCGACGCCACCGGCCGCGAAGCCCCCGCACCCCGGACGGCCGGCGAGAAGGCCGAGGCCACCGCGTGACCACGACCACCCTCGCCGTCCTCGTCCCCCTCCTTCCGTTCCTCGGCGCGCTCGCCGGGCTGCTCCTGGGCCGCACGGCCCCCGGCTTCGTCCGCCCGCTCGCCGTCCTGCCGACGCTCGCCTCCCTCGCACTGGCCGTCACGGTCGCCTGGCGCCAGGGCGGAGACCAGCCCGTCGACGCCGCCACCGAACTCACCCCCACCGGCTCGGTCCCCATCGAACTCGCCCTGCACATCGACGGCTTCGCCGCGCTGACCGCGGTCCTGGTCACCGTCGTCGCCACCTGCGTGCAGATCTACTCGACGGGCTACCTGCGCGACGACCCGCGCTACCCCTCCTACGCCGCCCTCGTCTCCCTGTTCACCTCCGCGATGCTCCTGGTCGTCTACTCCGGCGACCTGATGGTGCTGCTGGTCGGCTGGGAAGTCATGGGCATCTGCTCCTACTTCCTCGTCGGCCACTACTGGGAGACCCCCGAGGCCCGCGCCGCCTCCCTCAAGGCCTTCCTGGTCACCAAGCTCGGCGACGTCCCCTTCCTCATCGGCCTGTTCGCCCTGGCCACCGAAGCCGGGTCCTTCCGCATCACCCGCATCCTCGGCGCCGTCGCGAGCGGCGGCATCGAACACCCCACGCTGATCGCCCTGCTGCTCCTGGCGGGCGTGGCCGGCAAGTCGGCGCAGTTCCCGCTGCACACCTGGCTCCCCGACGCGATGGCGGGCCCGACCCCCGTCTCCGCGCTGATCCACGCCGCGACCATGGTCGCCGCCGGTGTCTACTTCGTCGCCCGTCTCCTCCCGCTCTTCGAGGCCTCGCAGGCCGCGATGACCGTCCTCGCCGTCATGGCCGCCGTGACCATGGCCGGCTCGGCGCTCGCCGCCCTCGCCCAGGACGACATCAAACGCGTCCTCGCCTACTCGACGATCGGCCAGCTCGGCTACCTGACCGGCGCCCTCGCCGTCGCCGACCGCGGCGCCGCCGTCTTCCACCTCCTGTCCCACGGCGCCTTCAAGGCGCTGCTGTTCCTCGCGGCCGGCGTGATCATCCACGCCGCCGGCACCAACTCGCTGGCCGCCATGTCCCGCATGGGCCACCTGCGCGACCGGGTCCCCGACGCCTACTGGACGATGACCGTGGCGCTCCTCGCGCTCGCCGCGATCCCGCCGTTCAGCGGCTTCTTCTCCAAGGAGGCCGTCCTCGGGGCCGCCGAACACGTCGTCACCGGCCACACCGAACACGCCCCCGCCGCGGCGGGCTGGATCGTCCTCCTCGCCGGTCTGCTCACCGCCCTGCTCACCGCGGCGTACGCGATGCGCCTGTGGCTGCTGGCCTTCCGCGGGCACGGAACCGAAGCGCCCGACCACGGCAGGCAGCCACTGACCATGACCGTGGTGCTGTGGGTGCTCGCCGTACCGTCCCTCGCGCTCGGCGGTTTCGCCTTCCGCGTGCTGCCCGACTGGTTCGACGGCCACGACCTGACCCCGACGCTCACCACCTCCGTGCTCGGCACGGGCGTGGCCCTGGTCGGCGGCATCATCACCTACGCCACCTGGCGGCACACCACCGCGCACGCGGCCGCCCGCGTCCCCCTCGGTGCCGTCGCCGCCCATCCCGAGGGCGACGCCGGGCTGGTCGAGGCGGAGGCCATCGCCACCCACGAACCGGCCTACGGAGACATCGCGTACGCACCCGACCCGTCGGACCCCGGGCGGCTGCTGCTCGGCCCGCTGCACCGCCCCGCGGCCGCCGGCTTCCACCTGGACGCCGTGTACTCGGCCCTCTTCGTCCGCCCGGTCCGTGCCGGCGCGAGCCTCGTCCGGTTCCTCGACCGCGAGGTCGTCGAGACCTACGTACGCGGCGCGGGCACGCTGCCCCGCTGGCTCGGCGCCGCCGTACGACGGGCCCAGACGGGCAATCTGCAGACCTATGTGAGCGCGCTGCTCGCCGGCACCGTCGTCCTCGCGGTCGCCGCCGTCCTCGTCGCCACGGGAGCGTGAGCAGGCGTGATCGATATCAACGAGTCCGTGATGCAGTTCCTTCTGGCGTTCCTCGTCGTAGGCCCGCTCCTCGGCGCCGCCGCCGCTCTCCTGCCGGCCCCGCCCGGACTGAAGGGGAAGTCACCCGACCAGGCGGTGCTCCGCCACGGCGTGACCGTCACCGGCGCGGTCCTCGTCGCGGCGATCGTTCTCGCCCTCGGCTTCGACCACGACCAGCCGTCAAAGATGCAGGCCACGACCGACATCAGCTGGATCCCCGCGCTCGACGTGCGCATCCACCTCGGCACCGACGGCATCTCCCTCCCCCTTCTGGTCCTGACCGCGCTGCTGACCTTCCTCTGCGCGCTCCACTCGTACTTCAAGCCGCCCGCGGGACCGTCCCCGAAGGCCTTCGTCGCCCTGCTGCTCGTCCTCGAGTCCGGCACCCTCGCGACCTTCGCCGTCCTCGACCTGATCCTGTTCTTCCTCGCCTTCGAGACGGTCCTCATCCCGATGTACTTCCTCATCGCCCGCTGGGGTGGCGAGGGCCGGGCCGAGGCCGCCTGGAAGTTCATCCTCTACACGCTGCTCGGCTCCGTGGTCATGCTGCTCGGCCTGCTCCTGATCGGAATCACGGCGGGCACATTCGACATGGTGGCACTCGGCACTGACAACGGCCGGGCGCTGACCGCATCCGTGCAGGTCATCGCCGTTCTGGCGATCGGTGTCGGGCTCGCGGTCAAGACCCCGATGTGGCCGCTGCACAGCTGGCTGCCCGACGCCCACACCGCCGCCCCGACGGTCGGCTCGGTCCTGCTGGCCGGCGTCCTGCTGAAGATGGGCACGTACGGGTTCGTCCGGATCCTGCTGCCCGCCGCGCCGGACGGCTTCCGCACCTTCGCGCCCTACCTCGCCGCGTTCGCCGTCGTCGGCATCGTCTACGGGTCCCTCGCCTGCCTGGCCCTCGCCAAGCGGGGCGCGAAGGGCGACCTCAAACGCCTCATCGCCTACTCCTCCGTCGGCCACATGGGCTTCGTCCTCCTCGGCATCGCGACCATGACCCCGACCGGCGTCAACGGCGCCCTGTTCGCCAACGTCGCCCACGGCCTCATCACCGGCCTGCTGTTCTTCCTGGTCGGCGCCCTCAAGGACCGCACCGGCAGCACCGACCTCGACACCCTCGCGAAGGAGACCGGAGCCGCCCTCTACGGCAAGGCCCCCCGCCTCGGCGGCCTGCTCGCGTTCGCCGCCGTCGCCTCCCTCGGCCTGCCCGGCCTCGCCGGATTCTGGGGCGAGATGCTCGCCCTGTTCGGCGCCTTCGACCCCGCAGAAGGCCTCAGCCGCCCCGCCTTCCTCACCTTCATGGCCATCGGCGCGTTCGGCACCCTGCTGACGGCCGCGTACCTGTTGATCGTGGTCCGCCGGGTCTGCATGGGCGCCGCACCCCAGGACGCCCCGGAACTCACCGACGTGCGCTCCTACGAGTTCGCGGCCTGGACCCCGCTCGTCGTCCTCACCGTCGTCGCCGGACTCTGGCCGAGGGCCCTCCTCGGACTGACCGACCCGGCCGTGCAGCAGCTCCTCGCAGGAGGCACCCGATGAGCTCCCTCGTCCAGTCCGTCGACTGGCTGGCCATCGCGCCGCCCACCATCGCGGCGGTCGTCGGACTCGTCGTCCTCGTCGCCGACCTCTTCGTGAGCGAGGCCAGGAAGCCGCTCCTCGGCTGGCTCTCGGTGGCCGGACTGACCACCGCCACGCTCATGCTGCTGCCCCTCCTCGACGCCGACCGCAGCACCTTCTGCCTGGTCGGTGACGAAGGCGTGTGCAGCTACACCGCGGACCGTTTCACCCTCGTCATCCAGTTCCTGGTCCTCGGCGGCGCCCTCCTGGCCGCCCTCCTGTCCGTCACCGCCCTGAAGGACGAAGGCAAACGGCTCCCCGCGGGCGAGTACTGGTTCCTGTTCCTCTCCTCCGCGGCCGGCGCCGCCCTCCTGCCCGCCTCCCGTGACCTCGCGACCCTCGTCGTCGCCCTGGAGGTCGCCTCCCTGCCCGCCTTCGCCCTGGTCGGCCTGCGGCACGGCGACCGGAAGTCCTCCGAAGCGGCCCTGAAGTTCTTCCTGTCCTCCGTCACCGCCACCGCGGTCAGCCTGCTGGGCATCAGCTTCGTCTACGCCGCCACCGGAACCCTCCACCTCACCCTGGTCGCCGAACGCATCCAGAACGTCGACGGACAGCTCCACACACTCACCCAGACCGGCGTCGTCCTCACTCTCATCGGCTTCGCCTTCAAGACCGCCGCGGTCCCCTTCCACTTCTGGGTACCCGACACCTACGTGGGCGCCCCCCTGCCCATCGCCGCCTACCTGTCGGTCATCGGCAAAGCGGTCGGTTTCTCCGGCCTGATCCTCGTCACCGTCGTCGCCCTTCCGTCGTACGCCGACGTCTGGGGCCCCGCGCTCGCCGTGCTGGCCGCCCTCACCATGACCGTCGGCAACGTGGGCGCCCTCAGGCAGCAGGCCACGCGCGCGTACAGCGCGGTACGCCTCCTCGCCTGGTCGTCCGTCGGCCAGGCCGGCTACCTCCTGGTGCCGATCGCCGCCGCCGCGTACTCCGGTGACGCCGAGAAGTCGATCGGCTCCACCGTCGCCTACGCCCTCATGTACGGCGCCGTGAACCTGGGCGCGTTCGCCGTGGCCGCCCTCGTCGGCCGCGCACACCGTCTCAACCGCGTCGCCGACTACCGCGGCCTCTACGCCTCCAGCCCCCTCACCGCGCTCCTCCTGGGCTTCTTCCTGCTCTGCCTCGCCGGACTCCCGCCGGGCATCATCGGCCTCTTCGCCAAGGTCACCGTGTTCTCCGCGGCCGTCGACGCCGGACTGGGCTGGCTCGCCGTCGTCATGGCCGTCAACGTCGTCATCGCGCTGGTCTACTACCTCCAGTGGACGGCCCTGCTGTTCCGCGCCCCCGAGGGCGAACCGGTGAAGCACCGACTCCCCGCCCCCCTCACCGCCGCCCTCGCCCTGACCGGCGTCCTCGGCATCGCCCTGTCCGGCGCGCCCCAGCTGGTCCTGCGCTTCACCGGCACCGGGCTCTTCTGAGCACACCGGGCCGCGCCCCGCACGCGCGCGTACGGCCACGGCACGCCCACGCGCGCGTGCCGCCCGGGACGCTCCGGACAGCCGTCACCCGGGCGGGTGACACGCGCCACCGCGCGCACAAGGGAACTAGTGCCCTTCGTCTGGCGTTGACCGGTACGGGAGGGTCCACTGGACGTGACACCGCGAGACCAGTGGGCAGCGCAGGTCAGAAGGAAGATCAGCAAGCAAGGGTCCCCCTGCCGCACGACTTGGAGGGCGTACCGTGCACCGCCGGCACAACGGGCTCAGGACAGCGGTCCTCCTCGGGGGACTGTCCGCACTCATCATCGTCATCGGCAGCTTCTTCGGCCGTATGGGGCTCGTCGTCGCCGTCCTGATCGCGCTGGGCACCAACGCGTACGCGTACTGGAACAGCGACAAGCTGGCCCTGCGGGCGATGCGCGCCCGCCCGGTGAGCGAGTTCGAGGCCCCGGGGCTGTACCGCATGGTCCGCGAGCTCTCCACCCAGGCCCGCCAGCCCATGCCCCGCCTGTACATCTCCCCGACCGAGGCCCCCAACGCCTTCGCCACCGGCCGCAACCCGCGCAACGCCGCCGTGTGCTGCACCGAAGGCATCCTGCGCCTGCTCGACGAGCGGGAGCTGCGCGGCGTCCTCGGCCACGAGCTCAGCCACGTCTACAACCGCGACATCCTGATCTCCTCGGTCGCCGGCGCCCTCGCCTCCGTGATCATGTTCCTGGTCAACTTCGCCTGGCTGATCCCGATCGGCCGCTCGGACGACGACGACGGCCCCGGCCTCCTCGGCATGCTGCTGATCATGATCCTCGGCCCGCTCGCGGCGTCCCTCATCCAGCTGGCCATCAGCCGTTCCCGGGAGTACGAGGCCGACGCCTCCGGTGCTCAGCTCACCGGCGATCCACTTGCCCTCGCCGGCGCCCTGCGCAAACTGGAACACGGCACCAAACAGCTCCCCTTGCCCCCCGAGCCCCGCATCGAGACGGCCAGCCACATGATGATCGCCAACCCGTTCCGCCCGGGCCAGGGGCTCTCGAAGATGTTCTCCACCCACCCTCCGATGGCGGAACGCATCGCCCGGCTCGAGAAGATGGCAGGTCACCACCAGTGAAGACCATCCTGAATCTCATATGGCTCGTCTTCAGCGGCTTCTGGCTGTTCCTCGGCTACCTGCTCGCGGGCGTGCTGCTCTGCATCACGGTCATCGGCATCCCCTTCGGCGTCGCCGCCTTCCGTATCGGTGTCTACGCCCTGTGGCCCTTCGGGTACACGACGGTCGAGCGCCGGGACGCGGGAGCCCCTTCCTTCCTCGTCAACGTGCTGTGGCTGCTTCTCGCGGGCTGGTGGCTGGCGCTCGGCCACATCCTCACCGGCATCGCCCTGTGCGTGACGATCATCGGAATCCCGCTCGGCATCGCCAACTTCAAGCTGATCCCGGTCTCACTGTTCCCGCTGGGCCGCGAGATCGTACGGACGGAACAGTCGTTCACACAGCGCTGACAAGGCGGGAGACGCACTCGCCGGCCGTGTAATGGCCTGGGCGTTGTCCACCTCTCCTGCCGGGCATTCACCCCGGCCCTTTCGGGGCCGGGGTGAATGCCCGTTCCCAACCCGGAGGTTGTCCACAGGCCCGCACGGATGTCAGTGGCGGCCCGCATGATGAACCCATGACCGAGCACGAGCAGTTGCTGACACAGGTGGCGGACAAGGCCCGCAACACCCGCCCATGGGGCTGGCCTTCCCTCCCCGAGCCCATCGACGCGGCCACACTGGCACGCGCCGAGGCCACGCTGGGCTTCGACCTGCCCCCGCTGCTCGCCGAGCTCTATCTGCGTATAGCGGACGGCGGATTCGGCCCCGAGTACGGACTGCTGCCCCTGCTGGACAGCGCACCCTCCGGTGAACCCGCCGCGGTGGCCCAGTACCTCGCCCACCGCAGGAGCGGCATCGAGGACCCCGACTGGCCCTGGCCCGAGGGAATGCTGCCCATATCCCACTGGGGCTGCGGCATGTACGCCTGCGTCGACTGCCGCTCGCCCCGGGCCACCGTCCTCCTCTTTGAACCCAACCCGGGCGACCCCGACCACGCCTGGTTCCTCGACGCGCCCGGCCTCACGGACTGGCTCCACTCCTGGGTCCAGGGCACGGGCTGGTACGAGGAGGAGAACGAGGGGACGGACCTGGCCCCCTGGACCGGTTTCGCGGGCCGCGGGGTGCCGGCGTCGGCGTCCTGACCGAGCTCCGCGAAGGCCGCTGCGACGTCCCGGAAAAACGTCCCCGAACTCAAGGCCTGAGGGGGCCTGGCGTCCCCCGGGAACCCGCCGCACCTGTGAACACGACCCGTCTCGCGCCCGGGTCCCGCCACGACTACCGAATACCGACTACCGCCCGCCTCCGACCCCGACGCACGGCGTAAGCCACCACCCCCGCCACCAGCACCTCCGCGCCCACGGTCACCGAGACCCACGGCGCGAGAACGCCAGCGCCAGGCACCCGGCGAGCCCCACCGCCGGTACCACCCGCGTCGTCGGCCATGAATGGCCATGAATCGAGTGTCCAGGCCGATGCGTTGGCCACCGCGTAGTACGTCAGCACACCGAAGGAGTGGAGGACGGCGAGGCGAGCCGACGACATGGCGTTGCAGTAGGCGACCACGGCAGCGCCCGTCAGCCCGAGGAACAGCCCGGAACCGGCCGCGTGCGCGGCAGGGGCCAGGGCGGCGAAGACCCTGGCTCCCACCCTCGAGCCGAGACCGACGACCACGGCATCGCCGACGTCGAGCGTGTGCCGCAGCGTGGAGCCGAATATGTCCGTCACGAGACCGCCCCCTACTGATCATGTGCAACCGGCGGGTGTACGCGTGACGTCCTTCATGGTGCAAGGGCGGCAGGAAAGGGCAGGTACGCGGCATGACGATCATCAGCTGGATCATCCTGGGACTGCTGGCCGGAGCGATAGCGAAGTTCCTGCTGCCCGGCCGCGACCCGGGCGGCCTCATCGGCACGACGCTGATCGGCGTCGCCGGCGCGTTCACCGGCGGCTGGATGTCGGCCCGTTGGCTCGACCACCCGATCACCAAGGACTTCTACGACGGCACCACCTGGGCCGCCGCGATCGGCGGCTCGCTGGTCCTCCTGATCGCCTACCGCATCCTGTTCGGCCACTCACGGGACTGACCGGGCACCGCACCCCGAACCACAGCCGACAGGCGAGAAGGGCGGTCACCACGCAGGTGCCCACCCTTCCTCTCCTCGTACCCGTGCGGGACGCGAACGCCACCGGTCCCCGGCCCGGTCGGCCGGACCTACCGGTAGTTCACGAACTGCAGGGCGAAGTCGAAGTCCTTGCCCTTGAGCAGCGCGATGACGGCCTGCAGGTCGTCGCGGCTCTTGGAGCTGACCCGCAGCTCGTCGCCCTGCACCTGGGCCTTCACGCCCTTCGGGCCCTCATCGCGGATGATCTTCGCAACCTTCTTCGCGTTGTCCTGGGAGATGCCCTCCTCGATCGACGCGAAGATCTTGTATTCCTTGCCCGAGAGCTGGGGCTCACCCGCGTCCAGGGCCTTCAGGGAGATGCCCCGCTTGATCAGCTTGGACTGGAAGACGTCGAGGACAGCCTTCACCCGGTCCTCGGAGTTCGCTTCCATGAGGATCTTCTCCCCGGACCACGAGATCGAGGCACCCACGCCCTTGAAGTCGTAGCGCTGCGAGATCTCCTTGGCGGTCTGGTTGAGGGCGTTGTCGACCTCCTGCCGCTCGACCTTCGAGACGATGTCGAAACTGGAGTCGGCCATGTCCTGTGGCTCCTTGTATCGGGGTGCGTACCGGGCTGCGCACCGGGTGCGTACCGGATGCGTACCGGCGTACGTGAGGCGGCCCCGAGCCCGGCGTCGGTCCCCGGCCGCATCCGGACCAGCCTAGTCACCCCCAGGCCTTCGGGTGGCGATCAATCGGGTGGCGAAGCACCCCTGTCCATCGGGTATTGTTTACGTCGTTGCCAAGGAGCACCGCCGAAAAGCGGTTCGATGGCAGCAACCCCGGCGGTGTGCCCGAGCGGCCAAAGGGAGCAGACTGTAAATCTGCCGGCTCAGCCTTCCCAGGTTCGAATCCTGGCGCCGCCACACTGGGGAAGACCCCCTCCTACCAGCCATCACGGCAGGTAGGAGGGGGTCTCTCGTTGTTGACCCCCGTTCGATTCGTCGTGGACGGGACGCGGACGTGTCTCACCTCATACCGCGTGTATCCCACTGTCGATCAGTGTGCGTCCCCCAGGTGTCCCCCGGGGGAGAGCATGATCACTCCGGCTCGTTCCACTCCCGGAGAGCCGCGTCGATCCGGCTGTTCGCACGCTCGCGAGTCTGGTCAAGCACCTTGGCGTACACCTTGTGCAGCACTGCGATGCTGTGGCCGGCGCGGCGGGCACACTCCATCGCGTCAACGCCGGAACTGAGCCAGAAGGACACTCCAGCGTGCCGAAGGTCGTAGGGGCGGCGGGCCAGCAGCGAGGCTGTCTCTGCCTCGCTCAGCACGTCCCGGCGGGCCTTCGCCCACACCTCCCCATAGCCAGTCTCCTGCAGCAGACCGTTGCGGTTCGTCCGGAAGAGCCGGCCATCGGGTGCCGTGCCCTGCTCTGCGATGTGCTGCCGCAGCATGCGGACGAAGTGCGGAGGGATGGGTACCGGTCGGGAATCCCTCTCGGCACGTGCCTTGAGGTGGCGCGTCTCGTGAGCCGTCCCATCGTTCGTCCAGCTCCGTCCGGCGCGGACGATGCCTTGCCGCAGGGTGAGCATGCCCCATCCCGTTTCCGGGAGGTGGCACTGATCCGCGCGCAGTCCGGCGGCTTCGGCCGGCCGCATGGCCGCGTAGTACAGGCAGCCGAAGAACGCCTCCAGATGCCGCCCGCGGGGCCCCTGCTCGCGGACTCCCGCCAAGAGGGCGCGCACCTGACGCGGATTGGCGACGCTTTCGGGGTCCACCGCCTCTACCGACTTCGGCGCGGTCCACTTCACGGCCGCGAGCGGGTTGACCGGGACGGTGAAGTACTTCTCCTCCACGGCGAGCCCTAGAACGTCACTCAGGCACGCACGCTTCCGCTTTGCGGTGCGCGGTGACGCTGTCTTCCCGTCCAGCCGCAGCGAGAGGGCGTCCAGGGCCAGGCGTACGGTCGCGGAATCCTCCAGCGCGGACACCGGCATGGAGTGCTTGGCGACCCAAGCCAAGGCGCGGGCAACGTCGTCCGGCGGGGTCTCGTTCCAGCGGTTGCGGTTGTACGCCCACCCGTAGAGCGCCCGCCGCATGAGTGCGGCGTCCGGCATGCCCACCCTTGTCTTCACGAGCGCGGGAGTGATGGTGGCCAACGCGTCGGCATAGTTCCGCCGTGACTTCGCTGGGGCTTGCGTCCATTTGCGGTCGACGTAGGCACGGCTGTGCTCGTACCAGGTGATGGAGTTCTGTTTGGCGCGCAGCTCGGAGACCGGGAGGCCCGTCTCTTCGTCGAACTGGTCACCGCGCCGTACGGCGGACATGAGTTCCGAGCGGCGCCCCTCCGCCTGCACCTTGAGTGTGTAGCTCTTGGAGTGCTTACGCTCCCCGACCAGCCAACGAAGGCGGTATGGCTTCGGCCGATCTTTGCGGATCTCGATGGAGTAGAGGCGAACGTCGTACGTGAGTGGCATGCAAACTCCAGAGGGGCCCGCTGGAAGCGGGCCCCTCGTGTCTCGTGTGTGCAGGTGGTGGTCGATCAGGCGGCGTCTTCCATCGACGACCACCAGGCGTCAAGGTCGCTGCGGCGGCAGCGGAGCTGTCCGTTCGGGAGCTTGATGAGCTTGGGAGCCTTGCCGCGGGCGCGCATGCGGTAGAAGGCGGCGCGGCTCATCTCGATCTCTTCCAGCACTTCCGGGAGCTTGAGCATCTTGGGGGCAGCCAAGGCAAAGACTCCTTCTCAGGGTTCGGCGGGAGGGGTGGCGAACTCCCCGGGGCGAGGGGCTCGCGTCTGTCCGAGGTGCGGATTTCTGCGTCACCTGCGTCACCCGCCGTTGTGACCTGCGGTTTCGCGGTGACGCAGCACGGTGGAGGTGCGTCACAGGTGACGTAGACCTTCGTCATCGGGTGACGCGGGTGACGCGGGGTGACGCAGGGATCGGCCGTCTGCGTCACCGCTATTTCGGCAGGTCACTGGCTGTTTGCGGGGTGCGGGTGACGCAGGTGACGCAGCGTCTCTCTACTTAGGACAAAGAGGGGGTGGTGTCTGTTGTGGTGCGCGGCTCAGAGCGTGAAGAAGGAGCCGCTTCGCGGCGCGTCCATCGCAGGGCGGCTGCCGCCGCCGAACAGCAAGAGGAGCACGCGCGGCGCGGGTGCTCCTCTTGCTTGTGCGGGGCGGTCGTGGTGCCGCGCGGTCAGAAGGCCGCTTCCTGCTCGGGCGGGGGTGGCGCGGCGGTCGGCCGGGCGATCTCGATGTAGCGGGATGTGTTGGTGCGGCCCCAGTCGATGAGGACGCCGCGGGCGGCGAGGGTGGGCTGTAGGCGCTTGAGGCGGTCTGAGAGCACCTTGCCGGTTGTCGGCCACCCTTTGGGCAGGGGACGGCATTCCTCGCCCGTGTAGAGGCCCGTAAGGCTGTGCAGCCACTCGGCGGACGTCATCCGCTGCTCGGTGCCCGGGTCGATGCCGGCGGCGTGCTTGAGCACGGTCTGCGCCAGCAGGTCGCCCTCGATGACGTCGTCGTTGAGGTCGTCCAGGCTGGCCCGGTAGGCGGCGAGCGCTCCCAGACCGGTGGCCGCATCCAGTTGCGCGCACAGGTGCGCGAAGTCGGCCATGCGCAGGTCGGTCGGGATGTCCGCATCCGCTGCCCGCACCTGCACGGTGAGGTCCAAGAGAGAGCCGAGGATGACGGGCAGCACCTGGGCGAAGTCGGACCACAGTTCCGCCTCGGTGCGCCGGACGCGGGGGCGTTCCAGGCGCAGGGGCAGGAGTCGTTCGGCGAGGTCGGGGCGGATGACGCCGACGTCGATGCCGGTCAGGAGCAGGGGGCGGCGGTAGCCGATGCGGAAGACGTCCCCGTCGGTGAACAGGGCGCGCTTGACGTTCTCGGCCCCGGTGACGATGCAGCACATCGCGTCGGACAGTTCCGGGGTCATGTGGGAGAGGTTGTCCAGGGCGGTGACCCAGCCGGCCGCCACCGCCGTGATCAGGTTCTCCTCGTCCTTGGGCGCCCGACGCAGGTCCCCGGTCATGCCCTCGATGATCCGCACGAGCATCCGGCCGCCGGTGGACTTGCCGGCGCCCTGCGGGCCGGTGAGGAACGGGGCCGGGACGGGCACCGATGGTGCGAGACAGCCGATCAGCCAGGCGATGGCCAGGCACTCGGTCTCGGCGGTGGCGAAGTTGCACAGCCGCATCAGCAGGTCGATGCCCTTGCCGTCGGTGTCCTTGACCGGCAGGGGCAGTTCCCCTGTGAGCTGGGTGCGGCGCCAGCAGACTTCCCGCGGGTCGGGGGTGCGGATGTCCCATCCGGTCGGGTGGATGCGCACGGACTGCCCGTCGCTGCGCCCCAGGTCCAGCCACGTGGCCCCGCCGTAGCCGGGGGCGACGCGGATGTGCACGGGCTGGACGTCCTCGGTCAGCGCGAGCGCTTCGATCAGGTCGAGTGCCTCTTTCATGGCGGTGCCGTTGAACATGCCGATGCCGTCCTTGAACAGTCCGACCATGAGTTCCTGGCGGTGGCTGCCGGTGGTGCCCTGGGAGCGGATCGGGCGGGCCACGGGGTGGCCGTTGCGCTGCGCGTACACGGTGCCATCGGCGGTGCGGAAGTACCGGAAGTGGGATTGCGCGTAGTCGGTGATGATCTCGCGGGCGGGAGTCTTGTCGTCGTCGGACATGGTCACAGTCCCAACGTGGTGCGGGCGTTGGTCCACGCGTCCGCGCAGTGCCGGACCGTCTCGCCCTTGCTCTGCGCGGCGGTGAACAGGCGGGCGACGTGGGCGTCGGTGAGGCAGCCGCATCGGCCGTGCTTGGACAGCACCGCGAGGAACGTCCGGTACACGGTCGCGTGCACCGCACTGCGGGCCGCAGTGATGCGCTGCTCCGCCATGGCGATGCCACGGTCCAGGAAGACGGGTGTGCGGTGCGGGCACTGCCCGCCGCCGGATCGTGCGGGCACGGTGACGGCATGCGACGCCGGGCGGGCCGGGGAGGATTCCTTGACGGCCAGGGCACGGACGGCGTCCGGCAACTCGACCATCGTGCCCGTGCCGGGGCCAAGGTAGCGGGCGTAGGCCATGGTCGACTTGATGTCCACGCCGGGGCGCACCGCGTTCACGGAGCGCATAGCGCCCCGGTAGATCCAGTGCTCACCGCGCGTCGTCGGCACGGTCCGCGTCGCGGGCAAGGTGGTGCGGGCCCAGGCGATGGCGTCCGCGTCATCCAGGTCGACGACGGTTAGCCCGGCGCCGCCGGGGTGGTAGCCGACGCACACCGCCCGCCGCCACGCCGCCGCCCACGGGGGCGAGACGATGACGGTCGGGTCGGTGGTGGCGGCGGCCCAGGCATGGCAGACGCCGGGGCACCGGCACGGACCCGGAATCTTCATGTTCGGCCGGCCGCCGCACGCGTTGTCCGCGCACGTCGTGCAGTTGCCGAACGGGACCTTGCCCCGGCGCAGGGGCAGCACGGGCACGCCGGACGCGGCGAGGCTCAGCGCGGTGTGCTGGGGGCGCAGCGTCTCGCTCACGCCGCCACCCCCAGCGCGGCCGTGGCCAGGAACGCGGCGCCGATCCACTCGGTGTAAGCCGGGGGGATGGCCTCGGTCAGTTCCTCGCGCACGTCGGTCCAGTCGATGCCCATCGCCGCTTGCAGCTCCGGGATGCTGGGCTTGCCGCCGCCGTTGCCGTAGGCGGCCACGTACGGGCCGTCGTAGAAGCGGCCGTGCCGGTAGCCGCGCACGCGGCCCCGGTGCGAGCGGTGCGCCGGCTGTGCGATGGTCCAGCCGCCGGCTTCGAAGTTGCGGTGCCGGATGACTCCGAGGCCGAACATCTCGCCGCACAGGGTGAGGTCTTTGCGGATCTTCGCGCGGCCGTTGGGCTGCTCGATGACGTACGGCAGGCCGGTGGCGTCCAGCAGCTCACGGGTGGGGGCCACGAGGTCGACGTGCGCGCGTCCCCAGCCCTGCGAGGCGTTCGTGCCCACGGTCAGCGCGCACCCGTGCTGGCAGGGCGGGGAGGCGTGCACGAACGCGTACCGACGGATCTCACCCGTGGCGATCAGGTGGGCGAGATAGGTGAGAGCGTCACCCCGGTGGCGGGGGAAGGGGTAGTTCGGTCGGTCGGCGATGTCGCAGCCGTAGACCGCGAATCCGGCGCGGGCGTAGCCCACGGCGGCGCCGCCGGCGCAGCAGAACAGATCCAGCAGGCGCGGCCGGTGGCCGGGCACTCGCCGGATGGTGGTGAGTTGCGTCATGCTAGGAGACCTCCACAGGTCAAGTGGTTGGCAGGTGGACAAGAGCGGCCCCGGACTTTGGCGAGACGGGGGCCGCTCTTGGCGTAGCTAGCCGTGGAAGTGGTTGCGCTTGATCACGGCTCGGCGGATGTTGACCGTGGTGCCGCCCTTGTGGCCGCTCGCGCTCAGGACCTGGACGGCGATCCAGCCGCCGAAGATGACGGCGGCGAGGGTGATGAGCTGGCCGATGAACGCGGTCAGCGCGGCGATGAACGAGGTGAGCAGCAGCAGTCCGCCGCACACTGCGAGGAACCCGACGCCTCCGAGGGCGACGTTCACCGCTGTCCGCGAGACGGCCGGCTTCGCGGTGACCGGCTCCGGGCGGACGGCGTCGATGGCGTAGCCGGTGACGATCCGGCCGTCCGGCAGGACGATGCTCGCGACCGCCGGAACGGTGCCCGGCTGGACGGGGACGACCGGTGCCGGGTGGACGACGGCGGGCGGTATTGGGGTGGTCTGGTGGACTTCCACGGCCCGTTCTGCGGGTGCGTGGCGGGCGGGTTCGGGGTACATGCGGAATCCCTTCCGGTGCTGGTTCAGGGAGGCGGAGGCACCCCCTGTCGGGGGCGTGGTGGAGGGGTGCTTCGGGGGTCTGACCTGCGTGCCTCCCTGACTCCCTGCACGATCATTCGTGCAGGTCAGGGCCAGGGAGGCGGGTCAGGGAGGCGGTCAGGGAGTTCTCCCTGCCTCCCTGACCCATCGCGGGTCGGCTCCCTGCCGTCAGTGAGCGGAAGCGGAACCCTCGGTGTCGCGGTTGGCGAGGGCGCGGGCGACGCGGTCGCGGCCGACGACCATGCGGCCGTCGGACTTGTACGGCTCCGCGCCGGCGTCCTCCAGCACGCGCTTGAGGTCGCCGGGCGTCCAGGTGCCGTAGGCGTCCTCGCTGAGCGCGGACAGCCGCTTGAGGACGTCCGCGGTCAGGACACGGGAGGCGTCGCCGAGGACGGCGGCGATGTCGGCGAGCGGGTCACGCTCCTCGCCCCGCTCGATGACGTGCAGGGTGGTCACGCCATCGCGCAGGGCCTTGGCCCGCTCGGCGATCGCGTGCGCGTCGTCGGTGCTGATGTAGTGCGTGCGTACCGTGATGGACGACTGCCCCTTGGGGATCTCGATGCCGTCGGAGGCGACGACCAGGGTTCCCTTGTCCAGGCCGGGCCGCAGCAGGTTGGGGGCGGCGCCGCCGTCGACGGCTTTGTCCCCGAGTGCCATGCGGGCCTGCGACTCGGTGCCGAGGGCGAGGGAGGCGCGGGTGTGGGCGCCCTCGCGGACCAGCTTGGGCAGGTTCTGGTCGGTGGGGTCCTGGGTGCCCTGCCACAACAGCACGTTCACCGCACGGCCCTGGTTGTGAATCTTGCGGGCCCCCATGAAGTAGCGGGAGGTGGCGCTGGACCCGCCATAGGGGCGCTTGTCCTCGCCCTTGACCGGGCACATGAACGCCACCTGCGCTTCGTCGACGATGACGACCAGCAGCGGGAAGTCGGTGCCGGGCGGTGCCTGGAGGCGGCGGTTCATCTCCTCCACGGCGTCCTCGAGCATCTCGGTGACCTGGATGACGTGGTCGTCGGTCGGGCCCTGGATGAGCCGGGCGGCGATCCCGTCGAACATGGCCCAGTCGCCGGCGCCCTTGAGGTCGCCCATCCAGAACTCCACCGACCGGTCCAGCGCCAGCCACAGGGCGAGCGCGCGCAGGGCGGCGGTCTTGCCCTGGTTGGACAGACCGGTGATGAGCAGGTGCCGCTGATACAGCGACAGCTCGGCCGCGTCCCCGCGCAGGTCCTGCCCCCACGGGGCCCGGCCGGTCTTGTAGTTCGCGGTCAGCGTCTCGTCGGTGACCAGCGGGGAGGGGCCGATCGGCTCGTCCAGCGCCCCGCTGTCGGCGATCCACAGCCGCACCGTGCGGGCCGCCTCCGGGATGGTGATGAACACCTCGTGCTCGTGCCGGGTCAGGTTCTCGGCGAGCTTGCGGCGCCGGTTCTGCACCTCGTTCGTCGACACCCCCGAGGGCAGGGTGACGTCCACCTCGACACCGCATCCGGCGATCCGGATCGGCCCGAGCATGGACGCGCCGGCGTCGCCCATCTCCTTGATGGCCCGCGCCAGGGCGGGCACCCCGAGGTCGCGCAGGGCCTTGACCACGATGGACGGGGTGATCGGCTCCCCCTCGCCCGAGCGGACGTTCGCCGGGAGAGCCCAGGCGGGGGCGGCGTGCTGCTTGCGACCGACCGACCACAGGGCCAGCAGGGCCAGGAACGGGCCAATCGTGAGCGCCGGACCCCACACCACCTGAACGATCCGGATCAACAGGGCGATGAAGTCGATCGTCGCGGACAGCGGCGTGACGACGTCCCCGGCCTGGCCGGTGCTGATCGCCATGACGATGCCGAGGGCGACCAGCAGACCGACGCTCATGCCGGCGCCGACGGCCACGCCCTTGGCCGCGTCGACGGGGGAGTGCAGCAGGTCCATGCGGCGGTGGTGGCGGGCGGCGCGGAAGCGCTGCAACCGCTCCTCCCACTCCTCGGCCGCTTCCAGGTTCCCCGCGGCCTCCGCCGCCCGGATCATCCGCTCATACCGGGACCCGGTACGGCCGTCCCACGTGCGGCGGGCCACGATCCGCCCACCGTTGACCGTGTACATCCCATGCCGCGCCATCGCGCGCACGGCCGCCTTCGTGCCCTCGTGCGTGACGGCCGACTTCATCACGCGGCCGGAGCGCACCCACAGCGGCACCGGCCGCGCCGGCGGCGCGTCGGGCACCACGGTGAGGGTGGTCACGGCCGCCGCGTCGGCGGCCGGGTCGGTGTGCTTGTGCAGGTGAACGACGTTGTCGCTCATGACGGAACGTCTCCTGACTGCCCCTACCGGGGCGGGAAGGTGAAGGGGCCCGGTGGCCGCACCGCGTACGGCACGGCCACCGGGCGGGTTCAGCGGCCGTGCCACTTGCAGTTCTCGGTGTGGCTGAGCAGGGACGGCTCGGTGCGCGGGCCGTCGGCCCAGCAGAAGGGGCGCAGGGTGCCGGCGGCGGTGAACACGCGGATCGCGGCGCCGGCCGGGGCGGCGGGCAGTGCGTAGACGCGGCCCCCTTCGAGGGAGGCCAGCAGCCGGGCGGCGTGGTGCTCACACCCGTCCGCGCCGGCGCCCACGGCGTCCAGTACGGTCACCGCGACCGCACCCACGCACGGAGTCGGGTCGTCCGGGTGAGCGGACGGACAACGACCGGTCAGCGGCGCCATGGTCACCACCAGCCGGACGACTTCTTGGCGGCCTTGGTGCGGGCGGCCTCGGTGATGAGCCGCTGCCGCTCACCGTGCAGCGCGTTCAACTCCGCCGTCAGCCGCATCTCAGCGGCCGACCCGGTGGACTCGATCCGCTGCTCCGCGCGGCCGGCGCTGCGGCCCCGCAGGGTGCGGTAGGCGCCGGAGGTGACGGCGCGGGCCATGGCGCGCCGCTCGCGGCCGTTCAACGGCCACAACTCCCCCCGCCGCACGGCCTCCAACTTCTTCGTCGTCACCCGGATCTCGCGGTCCAGGCGGCGCAGGTCGGCGTTGCTCACAGGGTGCTCCCTTCCGGCCCGTACGGGCCGGGATAGGCGCAGGGCACGCAGGTACCGAGCGCGGTGGGAATGATGTATCCGGCGTCATGCCGGCAGGCGGGGCAGAGGCGGCGGGCGGCGTTCGCCTTGGCCAGCGCTGCCCACCGGGCGGGTGTCATGGGCCGGACCGGCAGGGCGCGGTCGACGAGGTAGAGGTAGGCGACCAGCGGGCCGCGCCGACGGCGGGGACGTTCGAGCTGCGCGGCCACGTCCTGCCCACCGGGCCGAAGACCGAGGGCGCGCAACTGGCGGCGGGTAGCGTAGCCGTCCGGGGCCAGGCGCCACCGGTACACCGGCAGCGCCCCCATCACGCGACCCGCTTCCACGCCGCCCGAAGCCGGACCTCGGAGGCGGAGTGCCCGGCGGCTCGGAACCGGGACGCCATCTCCCGGTACGACAGGGCGGGGGTTTCGCTGGTGCGGATCTCGTCGACGACGACGTCCAGCGCCTCATCGGTGAGTGCCGGACCGACCTCCAGCGAGCGGGCCGCAACCGGCTCCGACGGGCCCCACACGGGGAGCTCCCAGTAGGGTGTGACACCGGGTGTGACGCGGCTCGTCACGCTGGTGAGCGCCCTGCCGGTCTCCTCGCCGGCGCGGGCCGTCTCCAGTGTCGACCACGCCCCGGCGAGGGTTTGTGCGGTCCGTGCTTGGACGCGTGCGACGCGGGCCCCGGCCTCCGTCACGGTTGTCAGCCGCGTCTCCTCGGTGGTCGCCTCGGCGCGCAGCCGGGCGCGGGCCACGGCCGCCTCATCGCGCGCCTCCTGCTGAATCCCCCGGATTGCATCCAGCGCGACCGAGGTGAGCGCGGTGCGCTCCCACAGCCCGTGCACGAGCCACAGGGCCTTGGCCGCGATCGGCAGCCAGGCCACGGCCAGCCACGCGCCGGCGGAGTGCTCGACGGTCAGGGCGTGTGCGACCAGGACACCGGTGGCGATGAGTCCGAAGGACCAGCCGACGGCGGTCACGGCGCGGTTGTGGTCGCCCTGCGCGGCGAGGCGGCGTTCGTAGGCGAGGGTGGCCAACCATCCGCCGTCGATGCCGAGACCGACGACCACGGCGACCGGCCACGGCACCGCCGTACCCAGCCACATCACCACCACGGCCAGGGTGAGCACCATGGACACGGCCGTCATCGCGACGGCCGGCAGAACGGTCTTCGCCCTCACGCCGCACCCCCCGGAAGGCTTGCGGCGGCGGTGCGGTTGAGCAGGGCGACGCGGGCGGCGAGT
This sequence comes from Streptomyces sp. NPDC059454, assembly GCF_042749965.1. Taxonomy (NCBI): domain Bacteria; kingdom Bacillati; phylum Actinomycetota; class Actinomycetes; order Kitasatosporales; family Streptomycetaceae; genus Streptomyces; species Streptomyces sp. NPDC059454. The sequence goes on from NZ_JBHYVC010000007.1 coordinate 152,958, forward strand.
GCGCGGCGGCGGGCCCGGCGGATGCGGCGGGCGTCCAGCTCGGTCGGCGTGCGGTCCAGGGTGACGATCTGCGCGTCCAGCAGCTCGACGTCCGCCAGGATGACGGGCATCTCCCGCTCGATCACGTCCAGCTCGGCGTTCGTCGGCTCCATGAAGTCGGCGAACGCGGTAACAGCGTCCTGAACAGTGACGATGTGCTCCATGGGTCGTGGTTCTCCCTCGCAGGTGAAACGGCCCAACAGCGGCCCCGGGTGGCTAGACCCGGGGCCGCGCGCCGTTGTTGGTGAAGCCGCGCATCAGGCGCGGCATGGCCGCTGAGCAGCGGCCGCAGTGCCCCGGACCGGACTCGAACCGGTCGGGTTGCCGTACGGGGCACGCCGGTCTTCTCCGCCTTGTTTCCGACCCCTTCGGGCAGGCGGACCACGGGTTACCGGCAGTTCCCTGTGTGGAGTTGTCAAGGCACTGACGCTTCCTTCGTACTCACCCCTGCGGGCTTTCCTTCGGGCGTTGCGATACCTGTTTTACAGGTATCGCATAGGGAGCCGTCAAGTACGGCGACGCAATCTCTTGGTCTCGCGCCGGGACGTCTTGGCGTACTCTCAGAATCCCCGCAGGTCAGGGGAGTTGGTTACCCCACTCATGGACAGCTCTGGGACTTCTGGCTACGGTCAAGAAGTCCCTAGACGTCCCACCGGGGGTGCAGATGTCGAACGAGCGCTTACGAAGCGCCCTCCTCGCCCGCGGCATGACCGTGCAGAGCCTCGCTGAGGCGATCGAGGTGAGCCCCAAGACGGTCGAACGCTGGATCACTCAGGGCAAGGTGCCGTACCTGCGTCACCAGTACGCGACGGCAGCGGCCCTCAAGATCGACGTGACCACACTGTGGGAGGACGGGCGGACCGTCGACAGCGCGGCCGACCTGACCAAGGCTGAGATCACGACGGTCTACCCGCATCGCCACACGGTGCCTTCTGGGCTCTGGCGAGAGCTGTACGGACGTGCCGAGCGCAACTTAGACGTCCTCGTGTACTCCGGGCTTTTCCTGTCCGAAGACCCGCTCTTCCACGACCTCGTGAGGGCGAAGGCGGAAGCCGGGGTGCAGGTGCGCATCCTGCTCGGGGACCCGGGATGTGCGGCCGTCCGGCAGCGCGGCATTGACGAGGGGCACCACATCATGGACGGCAAGATTCGCAACGCGCTCGTGCTGTATCGGCCCCTCATGCGGAGTCACCCGGACATCGGCTTCCGGCTGCACGATTCGACGCTGTACAACTCGATCTATCGGGCCGATGACGAAATGCTCGTCAACCCTCACGTCTACGGCATCGGCGCCTACATGGCGCCCGTACTGCACCTGCGGCGACTCCCCGGCGGAAGCCTTTTCGACACGTACGCGAATAGCATCGATCACACCTGGGAGAACGCACGCCCGATCACTGACCAGGACGTCACGAGCATCACGGGAGCCTGACCATGGGACGTATCGACTACCTGCACGACCCGGACGCCCCGCTGGCGAACTCGGTAGTGCCGTCCGTCGTCGCTTTCGTGCAGAACGACGCGGGGCAGGTGTTGATGATCCAGCGTTCTGACAACGGCAGGTGGGCACTGCCCGGCGGTGGTCACGACGTGGGGGAGTCCATCAGTGACACGGTGGTGCGTGAGGTCTGGGAAGAGACCGGCATCAGGGCGGAAGTGGTCGACGTGTCCGGCCTCTACACAGACCCCGGGCACGTCATGCAGTACGACGATGGTGAAGTCCGTCAGCAGTTCAGCATTTGCTTCCGGGCCCGGCCGGTCGGCGGCGACCTTCGTACGAGCAACGAGACGACTCAGGTCCGCTGGGTTGACCCGGCGGACCTGGTGACGCTGGACGTACACCCCACGATGCGGCTCCGGATCGAGCACGCCATGGACCGGACGCGCACGGCGCCTTACATCGGCTGACGCTTGGCGGCGGCGACCCGTTCGAGGACGCGGCATGTGCACGCGAGGATCTCGGGTTCGGCACGCCGGATGAACCGGCCGATCAGGCTGTCCGGCCCGTAGCGCCCGGTGATTTCGTTGATCCGGTCCACGGGGTTGGTCGGTGTGCCGTCCGGGGTGGTGTTCATGTCGCAATAGCAGAGCGCATCGTTCAGGTGCTCGCTCTCACGGGGAAACTCGCCGTCCAGCTCAGCACGCAAGCCGCGCGCGTCAGCCTCAAGCCATGAGCACGAGTGATGAGCGACCAGGTTGACAACCCGCTCGTCAGCATCGGCCACGTCTCGGAGATACCGCGCGCCGTCCAAGGGATGAAAGCCCGTCTTGGCGAGATCCGGCGCATAGCCGATGTCATGCAGAACCGCCGCAGCCTCCAACAAGTCCGCATCTTGATCGAGGATGAGCGCGATGGTGCGCGCTCTCTCAGCGACCCCGAGGCAGTGTCTCCAGCGTCGCGGCAGTGGCTCAGCGAGCAACGACTCAGCTAGGGGATAGGCCCACTCCGTCAACGTCGACAAGCTATGAACGCCCCTCTCGCGCCGGCACGGCACGGACCGTCCGCACCTTGCCCTGTCCTCCACCCGCCAGCACGCCGGCGGCCTCCAACTTTTCCAGCGCCTTGGTCACGGTCGGACGTGACACCCCGAACCGTTCGGCCAGCACGGAAGCGCTCGGGAACGCTTCCCCTGCTTTGAGCCCTTCAGTCGCGATGATCTCCGCAACCCGCTGATCGAGCGGGCGCCGGTCAACTTGCGCCCCCGCGCGTACGACGCGCCACCGTTCGCCCGGTACCGGCTCGGCCACGCCCTCCTGACGCAGCACGCCAAACGCACGGAGGGCGACCCCCCGCGAGACCTTGTGGTCGCGCATGACCTCAGCCAGAGACGGCAGCTCCGCCATGTCCGGGTCGTCCTCGATCTGCCTCTTTATGGAGTCGGCGATCTTCAGGAAGGTTCCCCGAGGGTTGGCCTGCTGCGACACTCATTCTTCCTCTCCGTCGCCCGTCGTCATCCCAAGGCTCCCACGACTCGCCACGGCTGCGGAGTGGACCTAGACCATGACGCATGGGCACCAGGATGGCCTCAATCATGGTTTCAATCCACCCGGGATCCGGGAGCGTCCGGCACCATCCGTTGAAGTTCAGGAGCTGCCCTCAATGGGCTTCCCGTCCACGGAACGCTGTGAGTACCAGCGCGGCGGGCGAAGTCGCAGGGCGCGGTAGTCGGAAAGACGTTCCGCTGGGGGGCGGCACCTGGCAGAATCAACCGGGTGAGCGATGAGAGGGGAAATATGGGTTCTCCGCAGTTGGTGTTCGACGCAGAAAGCCTTCTCACGGGACTGCAGTTGGTTCTTCCAGGGGCTGTAGACGCGGACGGGGGATTTTTTGTTTCCGATGCGGTCCCGCTTTCAGATGGGAGGTCCGTTGACCGTTTGCAAGTAAATGAGATTGTTGAAGTTTTGGAGAATTTGAAAAAGGCTGATATTGACAGCTTAAGTTCCCTTCGATGGGATCTCAATGCGGAGTTCTCGCTGGTTTCCCTTGATGCGCGATGGGGCTTTGACAGGTTTTTTGAAAGGAATCATTTTGTTGGCCAGGGGGAGAATCCCGTCACCTATGCAGTGGGAAGGCCGTCCGTAAATTTCGTGGCCTTCCTCTTGTGTGTTCTCGGGCAGGATCCTGCGGCGGCACGCAGGTCCCCGCGGTTGATGATCATTAGGCGCAGAGTGAGGAATCTTGTTGAAGATGGGATGCGTAGTAGGCGGATTGATCAATTAACTGGCGATTCCTTGCTGGATTTCGTAGGCGAGGTGCTTTCCGTCACTACCTTGCAGGTCAGCGCGGCTTCGGGTGGCGTAGACTTTGAGGGGCTAGCTAATTCTTTCCTGTTTCATGCTGCCTATAACCTGGATGCCGCTGCCCGCATCGGGGTTGATTCGTTGTTGGAGCCGAGGAGTATTCAACGGGTCCGGAGAGGGAAAGGTTCCACTCTCGATGCTCCGCGACAGTCTTACAAGGTCGACCTGGTTCAGCACTATCTCATGGGGGTGGCGGCGGAAATTCCATTGTTGGAGTACCTTTCCTACTACCATATCGCTGAACACTTCTTTCATAAGGTGTTCAATGATGACCTTGTCGAGCAAGTCAGAAAGGGGATTACGGATCCCTCGTTCTCGGCTCGGCGATCGAGGGATGTGCAGGGAATTATCAAGACGGTCGACAGGGCTCTGCGCCAGACTCGCGAGGAGGGCGGGTTCAATGAACCGAAGGCGCTGCAATTGGTAATGGAAAGGTTTGTCAGTTTGCCTCGGTTGATTCAAGATCTAGATTCCTATGATGGAACCCTCATAGAGTATTACGCCACTAACGATGTTCCGTTTGCGGGTGCTGGAAAGCTTGCCCTGCGCGACACAAATGAAGGCAAGGCTCATGATGCGCTTGCGAAGAGAATCTACAAAGTGAGGAATGCTCTGGTTCACGCCAAAGAAGGTGATTTGCCAAAATATGCCCCGTTTACTCATGATGCGGAGTTGCTTAAGGAGATTCCGCTTATGAGGTTCGTTGCGGAACAGGTCATCATCGAGCATGGAAAGCCGCTCTGAATTCGTGCCCATGGAGCGGAAGCCGACGTAGTGATGGATACGCCTGTTCATCGAAAACCGAGCTCGTTCGCTGTAGACGACATGCGGGCGGTGGCGTGCTATTTGCACGGATGCCGAACGAAGCGCCTGGTCAGCGTGGGGGGGGGCAACAGGTGAACCCATGCAGGTTGTAAACCTCCCGTGGGCGACAGCCACCCGTGCGTGGCGCCGCGGTGAGGGCAGTGCCGGTGAGCGGAGTTACGCTGCGGCGCATGGATGATCTCCTGGCTAAGGTCCTTGACCTGCAACCGACTTGGGTGTCGACGAACACGGAAGAGATGCAGGAGCGAGGCATAGTCGTCCGGCGGCAACTACCCGATTTGATACGGGCGCACGGCGCGGTTTTGGCGACCGAGCTTGATACGCCCGTCGGGAACTTGGGCGTCGAGGGGCGAGACGGCACGGGTCTCAAGGCTGAGATCCCTTGGGTTCGGGTGTTCAGTCGAGACCAGTCCCCTAGCTCGACCACTGGGTGGTACGTGGTCTACCTGTTCAGTGCCTCTGGCCGGCAGGTCTACCTGTCGCTGAATCAGGGGACCACTATCTGGACGGGTGGTGTGTTCAAGGCGCGCAAGGCCGAAGACCTTCGTGCCCGTGTCGAATGGGCTTGGCCCCTGGTGGCGGAAGCGGCGGCCACGCGTCCCGGTTTGCACCGCACGATTCAGCTAGACGCCAGAACGCCTCTGGGCAGCGGCTACGGCCCTGGGAACGTGGTGGCCATCGCCTATGAGCGTGAGCAACTGCCCTCGCAGGAGATTCTGCTGAAGGATTTGCTCTTTATGACAAGCCTGCTCAGCACCCTCTATGAGGCGGAACGCCTCGCTCCATACATCCCGGGAGACCCGACGCCAGAGGTTGTGGAAGCGGAGCAGAGCGCGGCCAAGACCGCTGGCCGTCGTGCCCGTAGCGGTACTCGGTCATCTAGGCCGGGGCAAGGCTTCCTGCTCACCGCAAGCGAACGACGTGCTGTCGAGCACCACAGCGTGCGGATGGCCACTGAGCATTTCAAGGCCCAGGGCTGGTCGGTCAAGGACGTTGGCGCCACGGAGTCCTTCGACCTCCTGCTTACGAGGGGAGAGGAGCGGCTGCATGTCGAGGTCAAGGGCACGACGTCTGCAGGGCAGGAAGTGATTCTGACCCGAACCGAAGTCGAGAAGCAGCGCAAGTACTACCCGAAAAACGCCCTGGTCGTCGTGCACTCAATCAAGCTGGATCGCACCGCAGTCGAGCCGACCACCTCCGGAGGCACCCTCCAGTGCACGTCTCCGTGGGCCCTCCAGGACGAAGATCTGACGGTGATCTCTTACGCCTACCGGACGCCAATCGGCAAGATGAGCTCCAAGGAGGATTAGGGAGAACCGGGCTTCTTTCCCCCACACGTCCCCCAGCAGTGGCAGAAGCGGGGAGAAACGCAGATCACGGAGGGGCGACACGGCCCGCTGTAAATCTGCCGGCTCAGCCTTCCCAGGTTCGAATCCTGGCGCCGCCACACTGGGGAAGACCCCTTCCGGACTGCGGAAACGTAGTCCGGAAGGGGTTTTTCGTGTCTGCGGACGCTTCCTGTTCGCGGGCGCAGACCCTGGGGCACACTGCCCCCATGTCGTCCCGTCGCCGTTCCTGCCCCGAGTGCCGTCGTGAGATCGCCGTCGTCGCCGGGCGGTACGCGCGACACGATCCGCCCGGCGCCCGGGGGAGCGGGGAACTGACCTCGTGCCCCGGGTCACGCAGGCATGCCCGGCTCGGTGCGGAACAGCCCTCGCTGGACGGCTACGCGGTGCCGGAGTTCCCAGGGCAGATGCCCCTCTTCTAGCCCGGCCGGCTCAGTTGCCGGCCACCGACTTCACGGCCACCGACACCGGAGCGGGGCCGCTGATCAGCTCCAGGGTCAGGCCGGCCGTCGCGGGGGTGTCCACCAGCTCCGCCAGCACGGCGGCCACGTCGTCGCGCGGGACCGGGCCGCGGCCCGTGTGGGCCTCCAGGCGGACCAGGCCGGTGCCGGCGTCGTCGGTGAGCTGACCGGGGCGCAGGATCGTCCAGTCCAGGGCGTCCAGACCGCGTACGTACGCGTCGGCCTCACCCTTGGCGCGCAGGTACACGTCGAAGACCTCGTCGCCCTCGTGCGCCGGGTCCGCGCCCATGGACGACACGATCACGAAACGCCGTACGCCCGCGCGGACGGCCGCGTCGGCGAAGAGGACCGCCGCCGCCTTGTCCACCGTCTCCTTGCGGCCCACACCGCTGCCCGGCCCGGCACCCGCCGCGAACACCGCCGCGTCCGCGCCCTCCAGCCGCTCCGCGACCTCCTCCACCGACGCCGACTCCAGGTCGAGCACGACCGGTTCGGCGCCCAGCCGCCGCAGTTCGTCGGCCTGTTCGGGTTTGCGGATGATGCCCGCCGCCTCGTCCCCGCGCGCGGCGAGCAACCGCTCCAGCCGCAGCGCGATCTGACCATGACCACCAGCTATGACAATGCGCATGCCTCCGACCGTACGCCGGAGCGCCCCCGTCCGCCCCGCAACGCCCCGGCGCCCCCGTCCGCCCCGCAACGCCCCGGGGACCCGCCCGGCTCTATGCGCTGCCCCGGCTCTATGCGCTGCCCCGGCCCTGCCTGGGCAGCCCCGGCTCAACGTCCGCCGCTGACGCCGCTGACGCCGCCGACGCCGCCGAACCGCGGTACTCCCGCACCGCGCTCGTCCGCGCCACCACCCGCCCCCCGTGCACCACGATGCGGCTGTACCCCAGCGACAGCGCCCCCGGGAGCCCGTCCCCGCGGACCGCCAGCAGTTCGGCCGGGAATCCCGCTTCCACGCGTACCTCGGGCAGTCCCAGGACCGCCCGCGCCGACGCGCTCACCGCGGCGTAGGCGTCCTCGGCGGAGAGCCCGTGGCGGGAGGCCAGCAGATACGCCGCCTCCAACGGGTCGCCGCGGCCCACCGGGTTCGACACGTCCCGCAGGGCACCGCTCCCGGCGGCCACCCGCACCCCCGCCGACCGCAGCAGCCGTACCGGAGCCGTGCCCCGGCGGTCCACGGCGCCGCAGCCGCCCTGCGGCAGGCACACCACCGTCACCCCGGCCGCCGCGAGCCGGTCCGCGGCCCGAGCGGCCGGCTCGGCGGGCAGCCGGGCGAGACCACCGCACGGGCCGAGGGCGACCCCCGGCCGCAGCCCACCCGCCATGGCCGCGAACCGGGCCAGTCGGGCGGGGTCGACGGCGTCCGTGTGCAGGTCGACGGGACAGCCGTGTTCGGAGGCGACCTCCAGGACCGCCTCCACATATCCCGTGGGATCGGGGTCGAGATCGGGACAGCCGCCCACCACGGACGCACCCATCTTCACCGCGTCCCGCAGCACCGCGAGCCCGTCCGCCCCGGCCACCCCCGTCAGCACCCGCGGCACCGCCACCGTCGTCAGCTCGGCCAGCCCGCGCAGCGAACGCTCCGCCCGCAGCACGGCGGTCAGCGCGCCGAGCCCGGCCATGTCGCCCACGCGCACATGCGCCCGCAGGGCCGTCGCGCCGTGTCCGAGCTGGAGCAGCGCCGCCTCCGTCGCGCGGCGCTGGACGTCCCGGGGATCGTACGAGACGGGGCCGCCGCCGTCGGCGGACAGGGCCGTGTCCGCGTGGACGTGGGGCTCGACGGGGGCCGGCAGGAGGAGATAGCCGGTGAGGTCGACCTGGGTGCCGCACGCGTGCGTGCCGTCCGCCGCCAGGCTGCCGGCCGTACCGACCGCCTCGATGCGCCCGCCGCCCAGCCGTACGTCCACGGTCCGGCCGTCGGTGAGACGCGCGCCGCGCAGCAACAGCGGGGCCGGATCGGCCGGAACCGGACCCGAGGACGAGGGCGGACGGGGCGGTGGCTGCGGCCGGCTGTCGGGCATCGCGTTCCAGGGGCTCGGGCTGCGCACGGAGGGCAAGGTCACGCAGGCAAGATCACGCAGAGTGAGTCGAGCCTAGGCCGGGGGCCCGCCCCTCGCCGGGAGGAGCCCAATAGTCGTACCGGTGTGGTCCGGCCCCGGGAGAAGGGGGCGGAAACGGATTTGGGCGAACGGCGGCGGACCGTGTAATGTCTTCATCGCTCGCCCCAATAGCTCAGTCGGCAGAGCGTCTCCATGGTAAGGAGAAGGTCAACGGTTCGATTCCGTTTTGGGGCTCTGGTGTGTGAGGTTCCCGCCGCGAGGCGGGGCCCGATCGCATCAAAGCGGTGTAGCTCAGTCGGTAGAGCAAGCGGCTCATAATCGCTGTGTCACCGGTTCAAGTCCGGTCACCGCTACAGACAGTAGCCGATTGCGGGGTCGGTCCTTCGATCGGCTACTCTTCATTGCGTCAATACAGTCAATCCGTTCGTCAAGGAGCACTCACGTGGCTGCCACCGACGTCCGCCCGAAGATCACGCTGGCCTGCGTGGAGTGCAAGGAGCGGAACTACATCACCAAGAAGAACCGGCGTAACAACCCGGACCGTCTTGAGATGAAGAAGCACTGCCCGCGTTGCAACGCGCACACCGCGCACCGCGAAACGCGATAAAACAGGCTCGTACACGAGGCCGTCCCCCCAGCCAGGGGGGCGGCCTCGTGTCGTTTTCCCGTCGGCCGGACACGGTCAGGACCGGCCGACCGCAGGCAGACACAGTCAGACACAGGAGGTGCCGCGCGCATGGCGCTCGACCAGTCCTTCGTGGGGCGGACCTACCCGCCCACCGAGCCCTACGAGGTGGGCCGGGAGAAGATCCGCGAGTTCGCCGAGGCGGTGGGGGACACCAACCCGGCGTACACGGACGCGGAGGCCGCCAGGGCGCTCGGCCACCCCGATGTGATCGCCCCGCCCACCTTCGTGTTCTCGATCACCTTCAAGGCCGCCGGGCAGGTCGTCGCCGACCCGAAGCTCGGCCTCGACTACAGCCGGGTGGTGCACGGCGACCAGAAGTTCGCCTACGTCCGTCCGGTGCGCGCCGGTGACCGGCTCACCGTCACCTCGACCATCGAGGCGATCAAGTCGATGGCCGGAAACGACATACTGGACATCCGCGGCGAGGTGCACGACCAGGACGGCGAACACGTCGTCACCGCCTGGACCAAGCTGGTGGCCCGCGCGGCCGAGGAGGCGTGAGCAACACCATGACGGCGAAGATCTCCTACGCCGACGTCGAGGCCGGCACCGAGCTGCCCGCGCAGACGTTCACCGTGACCCGGGCCACCCTCGTCCAGTACGCGGGCGCCTCCGGCGACTTCAACCCCATCCACTGGAACGAGAAGTTCGCCAAGGAGGTGGGGCTGCCCGACGTGATCGCGCACGGCATGTTCACCATGGCCGAGGCGATCCGCGTGGTGACCGACTGGGCGGGCGACCCGGGCGCGGTCGTCGAGTACGGCGTCCGCTTCACCCGTCCGGTCGTCGTCCCCAACGACGACCACGGCGCCACCATCGAGGTCAGCGGCAAGGTCGCCGCCAAGCTCGACGACCACACGGTCCGCGTGGACCTCACGGCGACCAGCGCCGGACAGAAGGTGCTGGGCATGTCACGGGCGGTCGTGCGGCTGAGCTGAGCCGGACGCGTCGGGGGCTGTCGGTGCCGTCTCGTAGTCTTGGGCCCGTGCAGGAACTCCACGACGCCCCCCTCGCCCCGCTGACCACCTTCCGGCTGGGCGGCCCCGCGGCCCGGCTGGTCACCGCGACGACCGACGACGAGGTGATCGCCGTCGTCCGCGAGGCCGACGACAGCGGTACGCCGCTGCTGGTCATCGGCGGCGGCTCCAACCTGGTCATCGGCGACAAGGGCTTCGACGGCACCGCCCTCGTCGTCGCGACCAAGGGCTTCACCCTGGACGGCACGCGACTGGAGCTGGCCGCCGGCGAGGTGTGGACCGACGCCGTCGCCCGCACCGTGGAGGCGGGCCTCGCCGGCGTCGAGTGCCTGGCCGGCATCCCCGGCTCGGCGGGCGCCACCCCGATCCAGAACGTCGGGGCGTACGGCCAGGAGGTCTCCTCCACCATCACCGAGGTCGTCGCCTACGACCGCCGGACCCGCGAGACCGTCACGCTCGGCAACGAGGAGTGCGCCTTCTCCTACCGCCACAGCCGCTTCAAGGCCGACCCCGAGCGTTACGTCGTCCTGCGGGTCCGCTTCGCACTGGAGGACGCGGGCGGCCTCTCCGGCCCCGTCAAGTACGCCGAGACGGCCCGCGTCCTCGGGGTCGCGCCGGGCGACCGGGTACCGCTGGCCACGGCCCGCGAGACCGTTCTGAAGCTCCGTGCGGGCAAGGGCATGGTCCTGGACCCCGAGGACCACGACACCTGGTCGGCCGGCTCCTTCTTCACCAACCCGATCCTCGACGACGCGGCGTTCGCGGCCTTCCGCGTGCGCGTACGGGAGCGGCTCGGCGACGGCGTCGAGCCGCCCGCGTATCCCGCGGACGGCGGCCGCACCAAGACCTCCGCGGCCTGGCTGATCGACAAGGCCGGCTTCACCAAGGGCTACGGCCGGGGCCCGGCCCGCATCTCCACCAAGCACACGCTCGCCCTCACCAACCGGGGGGAGGCGACCACGGAGGATCTGCTGGCGCTCGCCCGCGAGGTCGTCGCGGGTGTGCACGAGGCCTTCGGCATCACCCTGGTCAACGAACCCGTCACGGTGGGCGTGAGCCTGTAGCGGCCGAATCTCCGTTGCCGTCCGGCGCACGGACCCGCGATCCCGGGCCCGTGAGGCCGACCGCATGCAGCTGGGACTGCGCCGGTTTTGACCCCGTACGGGCCCGCGCGAGCACCGAGTCGTCCAGCCCCGGCACCCCCTGCCACACCTCGTTGCGCGCCCCGGAGCCCATCGGCCTGCTCCTCGGTGACCACGACGGACTGAACCGGCTCGCCGGCCTGTTCTCCTTCGCGGCCTACTCGCGCCACACGATCGTCCACGTGCCGCTGCGGGACGGCGTCCCGCCGGACGAGGGCCTCGGAGAACGCGTCGACCTCGTCCCGGCCCACCACTCCTACGGACTGCGCCCCAGCACGTGGCCGGAGCTGCGCCGCTCACTCGGCCCGGGCACCCCCCTGACCGTCCGCACCGGCGAGGCGCGCACGGACCGGGACGCCACCGCCCGGCGCCGGCGGGCATGGCGCCCGGACTGCCGGGACGAGCTGCGGCACACCACCCACGCGCGCACCTTCTTCCTCCTCGGCAGCCGGGACGTCTTCGCCGAGGCGGCCACGTCCCTCGCGTACGCGGCGGGCCGGGGACCACACCGGAAGGGCGTCACGAAGGGGCGACCGGCGATGATGTCGGGTGTCCCCGGCCTCACACGGAGTCCCGGCGGCGGACACCCCCACGAGGTCCTGGTCTGCTTCAAGCCGTATCCGCCCTACGCCCGCTTCAAGCGACCGGGGTGGTGAGCCAGTCGTCCACGCCCGACAGCAGCTTCGCCTTCACGTCCTCCGGGGCCGCCGAGCCCCGCACCGACTGCCGGGCCAGCTCCGCGAGCTCCGCGTCCGTGAAGCCGTGGTGGAGCCGCGCGCTCTCGTACTGCGCCGCCAGCCGGGAGCCGAACAGCAGCGGGTCGTCCGCGCCCAGCGCCAGCGGGACCCCCGCCTCGAACAGGGTGCGCAGCGGGACGTCCGTCGGCTTGTCGTAGACGCCCAGCGCCACGTTCGACGCCGGGCACACCTCGCACGTCACCTGACGGTCCGCCAGCCGCCGCATCAGCCGCGGGTCGTCCGCCGCCCGCACCCCGTGCCCGATCCGGTCCGCCTCCAGGTCGTCCAGGCAGTCCCGAACCGACGCCGGCCCCGCCAGTTCGCCGCCGTGCGGCGCCGACAGCAGCCCGCCCTCGCGCGCGATCGCGAACGCCCGGTCGAAGTCGCGGGCCATCCCGCGCCGCTCGTCGTTGGACAGTCCGAACCCGACCACCCCCCGGTCCGCGTACCGCACCGCCAGCCGGGCCAGCGTGCGCGCGTCCAGGGGATGCTTCATCCGGTTGGCCGCCACCAGCACCCGCATCCCGATCCCGGTGTCCCGCGTCGCCGCGTCCACCGCGTCCAGGATGATCTCCAGCGCCGGGATCAGCCCGCCCAGCCGGGGCGCGTACGACGTCGGGTCCACCTGGATCTCCAGCCAGCCCGAGCCGTCCCGCACCTCCTCCTCCGCCGCCTCCCGCACAAGGCGCCGGATGTCGTCCGGCTCCCTGAGACACGAGCGCGCCGCGTCGTACAGCCGCTGGAAGCGGAACCAGCCGCGCTCGTCCGTGGCCCGCAGTCTCGGCGGCTCCCCGCCCGTCAGCGCGTCGGTCAGTGCCTCGGGCAGGCGCACCCCGTACTTGTCGGCCAGCTCCAGCAGGGTGGTGGGCCGCATGGACCCGGTGAAGTGCAGGTGCAGATGGGCTTTCGGCAGCGCGGAGACATCACGTACACGTTCCATTGCAGGATCCTGCCGCACGCCCCCGCCGTCCCGGTAGCGCTTTCCCCTTTCGTGGTCTTGCTCGCACAAACGAACAGGGGCGCCCGGGCGGAAACCCGGGCGCCCCTGTGGCGGAAGGACGAACGTCAGTCGCGTGCCTCCGCCAGCAGCTTCTGGATCCGGCTCACGCCCTCGACGAGGTCCTCGTCGCCCAGCGCGTACGACAGCCGCAGGTAGCCAGGCGTGCCGAACGCCTCACCCGGGACCACCGCGACCTCGGCCTCCTCCAGGATGAGCGCCGCCAGCTCGACCGAGTCCTGCGGTCGCCTGCCCCGGATCTCCTTGCCGATCAGTGCCTTCACCGAGGGGTAGGCGTAGAAGGCGCCCTCGGGCTCCGGGCAGACCACGCCGTCGATCTCGTCGAGCATCCGGACGATGGTCTTCCGTCGCCGGTCGAAGGCCTCGCGCATGGTCGCGACCGCGTCCAGGTCACCGGAGACGGCGGCGAGTGCGGCCACCTGGGCGACATTGGAGACGTTCGACGTGGCGTGCGACTGGAGGTTGGTCGCGGCCTTCACCACGTCCTTCGGGCCGATGATCCAGCCGACCCGCCAGCCCGTCATCGCGTAGGTCTTCGCGACACCGTTGACCACGACGCACTTGTCCCGCAGCTCGGGCAGCAGCGCGGGCAGGGAGACGGAGACGGCGTCGCCGTAGACCAGGTGCTCGTAGATCTCGTCCGTGAGCACCCACAGGCCGTGCTCGACGGCCCAGCGGCCGATCGCCTCGGTCTCGGCCTCGCTGTAGACCGCGCCGGTCGGGTTCGAAGGGGAGACGAAGAGGACGACCTTCGTCTTCTCGGTGCGGGCCGCCTCCAGCTGCTCCACGCTCACGCGGTACCCGGTCGTCTCGTCGGCGACCACCTCGACCGGGACACCGCCGGCCAGCCGGATCGACTCCGGGTACGTCGTCCAGTACGGCGCCGGGACGATGACCTCGTCGCCCGGGTCGAGGATCGCGGCGAAGGCCTCGTAGATGGCCTGCTTGCCGCCGTTGGTGACCAGGATCTCGGAGGAGTCCACCTCGTAGCCGGAGTCGCGCAGCGTCTTGGCGGCGATCGCGGCCTTCAGCTCCGGCAGACCGCCGGCCGGCGTGTACCGGTGGTACTTCGGGTTCTTGCAGGCCTCGATCGCGGCCTCGACGATGTAGTCCGGCGTCGGGAAGTCGGGCTCACCGGCGCCGAAGCCGATCACCGGTCGCCCGGCGGCCTTGAGGGCCTTGGCCTTGGCGTCCACGGCGAGGGTGGCGGACTCGGAGATCGCGCCGACTCGGGCGGAGACCCGGCGCTCGGTGGGAGGGGTTGCAGCGCTCATGGGGCCCATCGTTCCAGACCGGAAACCCACGCGGCACGGGGGTTTCACGTACTGAACAACACCGGGCAAACCCCTGAACACCAGTCCGGATCGTCGCCGCCGGTCCACCACGGCCGGGACGATCTTCCGCCGGAGTGGTGTTTCCCGGGCACTTTCTGTTCGACGCCCGGCCCGGGAACACGTACACTCTCACCTCGTTGGCCTTCAACGGCCCGCGCTCAGCCGGTGCACACCAAGCATCCGGTCGGATGCGGTACGTTGGGGGACACACAAAGGGTCGTAGCTCAATTGGTAGAGCACTGGTCTCCAAAACCAGCGGTTGGGGGTTCAAGTCCCTCCGGCCCTGCTACACACTCCATCGCCAGGATGTGTGCGCATGTACGTACAGCAATGCACCGCCGTGCGGGCTCAGACCGGGCGCGGCACGGCCACGACCCGGAATCAGGTGAGGACGAGTGACGGACGCCGTGGGCTCCATCGACATGCCTGATGCCCAGGATGAGGCGCCGGACTCCCAGAAGAAGACCCGCAAGGGCGGCAAGCGGGCCAAGAAGGGCCCGCTGAAGCGCCTCGCGCTCTTCTACCGCCAGATCGTCTCGGAGCTCCGCAAGGTAGTCTGGCCGACCCGCAACCAGCTGACGTCGTACACGGCCGCCGTGATCGTCTTCGTCGTCGTGATGATCGGTCTGATCACCCTGATCGACTATGGCCTCAGTCACGCCGCCAAGTACGTCTTCGGCTGAGCCGAGAGCGAAGAGCGCCGAGGTATCCGGCGCTCCTTTTCGCATGTTCCACCCCTTGTATCCAGGAAGAAGCAGCCACCGTGTCTGACCCGAACGTGAACGACGCCGTTGAGCCTTACGGCGAAGGGGCCGAGTCCGCCGAGGACGCGCTCGCCGCCGTCGAGGGCGCGGACGTCGAGGACACCGAGGCCTCCGCCGAGGCCGAGGCTGCCGACATCACCGCGGACGAGAGCGCCGAGGCGGACGAGACCACCGAGGCCGCGGAAGCGGCCGAGGAGGCCGAAGAGCCCGAGGACGACCGCGACCCGGTCGAGAAGCTCCGCGAGGAACTGCGGACGCTGCCCGGCGAGTGGTACGTCATCCACACCTACGCGGGCTACGAGAACCGGGTGAAGACCAACCTGGAGCAGCGCGCCGTCTCGCTGAACGTCGAGGACTACATCTTCCAGGCCGAGGTGCCGCAGGAAGAGGTCGTCCAGATCAAGAACGGCGACCGCAAGACGATCAAGCAGAACAAGCTCCCGGGCTACGTCCTGGTCCGCATGGACCTGACGAACGAGTCCTGGGGCGTCGTCCGCAACACCCCCGGTGTCACCGGCTTCGTGGGCAACGCCTACGACCCGTACCCGCTGACGCTGGACGAGATCGTCAAGATGCTCGCCCCGGAGGCCGAGGAGAAGGCCGCCCGCGAGGCCGCCGAGGCCGAGGGCAAGCCGGCCCCGCAGCGCAAGGTCGAGGTCCAGGTGCTGGACTTCGAGGTCGGCGACTCGGTCACCGTCACCGACGGCCCGTTCGCCACGCTGCAGGCGACCATCAACGAGATCAACCCCGACTCCAAGAAGGTCAAGGGCCTGGTGGAGATCTTCGGCCGCGAGACGCCGGTCGAGCTCTCCTTCGACCAGATCCAGAAGAACTAGTCCTTCTGGCACACAGCGTCCGAGCAGGTCAGGCAGGCGCGCGAGCGTCCGTCTGACCTGCTCGGTTTTTGGCCGCGCATCTGTACCCGTTATCGTTGTGCGGTATGCCTGCGTCCGGGTTGTCCCCATGACGCGGGCAGGACCCGAATCGAAAGGACCCGGAGAGCCATGCCTCCCAAGAAGAAGAAGGTCACGGGGCTCATCAAGCTCCAGATCCAGGCCGGTGCCGCGAACCCGGCTCCGCCGGTCGGCCCCGCGCTGGGCCAGCACGGCGTGAACATCATGGAGTTCTGCAAGGCCTACAACGCGGCGACCGAGTCGCAGCGCGGCTGGGTCATCCCGGTGGAGATCACGGTCTACGAGGACCGTTCCTTCACCTTCGTCACCAAGACGCCGCCGGCCGCCAAGATGATCCTCAAGGCCGCGGGCGTGGAGAAGGGCTCCGGCGAGCCGCACAAGACCAAGGTCGCGAAGATCACCGCTGCCCAGGTCCGCGAGATCGCCACCACCAAGATGCCCGACCTCAACGCCAACGACCTGGACGCCGCGTCGAAGATCATCGCCGGCACCGCCCGTTCCATGGGCATCACGGTCGAGGGCTGACCTCCACCCCCGCAAGCCAAGCAGTAGTGGAAGGGCCGGCTCGGCCCGCACCACGACTCCTCGACAATTCACAGGAGCTTTCAGTGAGCAAGCGCAGCAAGTCTCTCCGCGCTGCGGACGCCAAGATCGACCGGGAGAAGCTGTACGCCCCGCTCGAGGCCGTCCGTCTCGCCAAGGAGACGTCCACGACCAAGTTCGACGGCACCGTCGAGGTCGCCTTCCGTCTGGGTGTCGACCCGCGCAAGGCCGACCAGATGGTCCGTGGCACCGTGAACCTCCCGCACGGCACCGGTAAGACCGCCCGGGTCCTGGTCTTCGCGACCGGTGACCGTGCCGAGGCCGCGCGTGCCGCGGGCGCCGACATCGTCGGCGCCGACGAGCTGATCGACGAGGTGGCGAAGGGCCGTCTGGACTTCGACGCCGTCGTCGCCACCCCGGACCTCATGGGCAAGGTCGGCCGCCTCGGCCGCGTGCTCGGTCCCCGTGGTCTGATGCCGAACCCCAAGACCGGCACCGTGACCCCGGACGTGACCAAGGCCGTCACCGAGATCAAGGGCGGCAAGATCGAGTTCCGCGTCGACAAGCACTCGAACCTGCACTTCATCATCGGCAAGTCGTCCTTCGACGACACCAAGCTGGTGGAGAACTACGGCGCCGCGCTGGAGGAGATCCTCCGTCTGAAGCCGTCCGCCGCCAAGGGCCGCTACATCAAGAAGGCCGCCATCAGCACCACGATGGGCCCCGGCATTCCGCTCGACCCGAACCGCACCCGCAACCTCCTCGTCGAGGAGGACCCGGCCGCCGTCTGAGCCGGGCGGGCCGGATGACCGGCCCGTGCACACAGCGGAAAAACCCGTCCCCGCGTCTCCTCCGAGGCGCGGGGACGGGTTTTTCGTACGACAGTGTCAGTGGGGTGGGTTACCTTTCTTCTGACTTCACAGGCGTAGCACAGCGAAACAACCAGGGGTGGGATTCATGGGCATGGCCGCATGGAAGCGCGCGGGTGTCTGTCTGACGGCCGCGGCCGTCGTCGTGGGCGTCGCGGGCTGTCAGGACGGTGACGGGGGCGGGAAGAAGAAGGCCGCCGACTCGGCGGGATCCGAGGTCCAGACGCAGAACGAGATGACGAAGGTCCTCCAGGCCGCCTTCAAGAACACCTCGGAGGCCAAGTCCTCCAAGGTCCGGATGACCATGACGATGCCGGCCGCGGTGGACGGCGGCGGCACCATGGAGCTCTCCGGCGTGCAGGGCTGGGACCCGGCCGTCATGGACGTCACCATGAAGGGCTCCGCGCTCACGGCCGGCGACCCGGACGCTCCCGAGCGGGTTCGCATGATCATGCTCGACAACGTCATGTACATGGACATGGGTGCGAAGCAGGCCGCCGAGATGGACGGCAAGCGCTGGATGAAGATGGACTTCGCCGCCATCGCCGAGGCCTCCGGCGACGCCGAGATCCAGAAGCAGATGACCAGCGGCCTGGAGAACATGAACCAGGACCCGGCGAAGCAGCTCGCCCTGCTGCTGGAGTCGCCGAACCTGACGCACGTCGGCCCGGAGAAGGTCGACGGCGTTCAGACGCAGCACTACAAGGGCACGCTGAGCTTCGACGAGATGATCGAGGCCAACGAGTCCTTCGACCTGCTCTCCGAGAAGGAGCGCGAGGAGCTGACCGCCAACGCCGAGAAGACGGGGCTGAAGGGCTACGACACCGAGTTCTGGGTCAACGAGGACAACTACCCGGTCCGGATGGTCGTCGGCATGAAGACGCCGCAGGGCACGATGAACATGACGGCCGACTACTCCGACTACGGAGCCGCGGCCGAGGTCGAGGCGCCGCCGGCGGCGGAGACCCTCGACCTCATGGAGATGCTGGGGGAGCTGGGCGCGGACTCCGAGGCCGGTCTCGGCTCCTGAAGGCCCTGACGCTCCCGATGCCCCCGATCGGTCGATTTGCTTGACGCCGATCCGTTCGCGTACTCTTCCACGGAAGCCAAAGACCGCTGGTCGTTGCCGTGTGCTCATCGGAGTTCACGGTGGCCGAAGGATCCGCTGAACTGCGGACGACCCGCGCAGGTGTCAGTGGAAGAGTTCCCGGAGCTCGCTGCCGCGAGGACGCGAGTGACCGGTTGAGCTAAGCCCCGTGCGCCTGCGCCCGGGGCGTTTCGTTTTCCCCAGTCCTCCTTCGGGTCCGCGCGGTCCGAATCACCCGGAAGGAGGCCGAGGCTCTATGGCGAGGCCCGACAAGGCTGCCGCGGTTGCCGAGTTGACGGACCAGTTCCGCAACTCCAGCGCCGCCGTGCTGACCGAGTACCGCGGTCTCACCGTGGCCCAGCTCAAGCAGCTGCGCCGTTCGCTCGGTGAGAACGCCCAGTACGCCGTGGTGAAGAACACGCTGACCAAGATTGCGGCCAACGAGGCCGGGATCTCGACGCTCGACGACCTGTTCAACGGTCCGACGGCAGTCGCCTTCGTCACCGGTGACCCGGTGGTGTCGGCGAAGGGTCTTCGTGACTTCGCCAAGGACAACCCGAATCTCGTCATCAAGGGCGGTGTCCTTGACGGCAAGGCGCTGTCCGCCGACGAGATCAAGAAGCTTGCGGACCTCGAGTCCCGCGAGGTTCTGCTCGCCAAGCTGGCGGGCGCTTTCAAGGGCAAGCAGACGCAGACTGCTCAGCTCTTCCAGGCGCTCCCCTCGAAGCTCGTCCGCACCGTGGACGCGCTCCGTGCCAAGCAGGACGAGCAGGGCGGTGCCGAGTAATTCGGCTCGCTTTCCGATCCTCGCCGCATGAACCGCATGAGGTGAGGGTCGATGCGGGCCCGACGTACGCCCGCCTCACCCCGTACATCCGGCACCTGCCGAATTAGTGGAAGGACCGCCATCATGGCGAAGCTCAGCCAGGAAGACCTGCTCGCCCAGTTCGAGGAGATGACCCTCATCGAGCTCTCCGAGTTCGTGAAGGCCTTCGAGGAGAAGTTCGACGTCACCGCCGCCGCGGCCGTCGCCGTCGCGGGCCCGGCCCAGGGTGGCCCGGCTGCCCCGGTCGAGGAGGAGAAGGACGAGTTCGACGTCATCCTCACCGGTGCCGGCGACAAGAAGATCCAGGTCATCAAGGTCGTGCGTGAGCTGACCTCCCTGGGTCTGAAGGAGGCCAAGGACCTCGTGGACGGCGCCCCGAAGCCCGTCCTCGAGAAGGTCGCCAAGGACGCCGCCGAGAAGGCCGCCGAGTCCCTCAAGGGCGCCGGCGCCTCCGTCGAGGTCAAGTAAGACCTTCCGGGTCCCACAGGGCCCGCTGCGCGTCCGCAGGGACGTGTAACGCTCAAGCGCTGAGGAGCGATCATCCATCCGGGTGGTCGCTCCTCGGCGTATGAGGGGTCCGGTGGCGGCTGCCTTGCACCCGGGACGGCGGGGAGTAGGGTGATCTTCGTCGTGCCTCCCGGGGGCCGTGAAGATGTGCCTGGTGGCAGACGGTTCCGGCAAGAGGGGCCTTGACGAACCGCACGCAGCGCGCAATTCTCAGGACGCGTCGTCGCAAGGATCCGGATCCGAGGCATGGATCGACGGCAAAGAGGGCAGTATCAACGTGCGTTGAGGGCAGCGCCGTGTCGCAGGAGTTGAGAAGAACGAGGGCCTCCACCGGGTTCGTAGACCGGCATTGGACATCAGTGTGCCAAGTGGCTACACTGACCCTTTGCGCTGCCTGTTAGCTGTCCCCTGCCCGTCACCAGGGGCATGCCCTCGCTCGAGCATCGACGACTAGATCATCTCTGACCTGGGATGTCTGTCTCTCTGCCCAGTGGGGGGCCGGTACGCGCGTAGTGAGTCCGAGCCCTCGGAAGGACCCCCTCTTGGCCGCCTCGCGCAACGCCTCGACCGCGAATACGAACAACGGCGCCAGCACCGCCCCGCTGCGCATCTCCTTTGCAAAGATCAAGGAGCCTCTCGAGGTTCCGAACCTGCTCGCGCTGCAGACCGAGAGCTTCGACTGGCTGCTCGGGAACGCCGCTTGGCAGAGTCGGGTCGAGGAGGCTCTCGAGAACGGGCAGGACGTCCCCACCAAGTCCGGTCTGGAGGAGATCTTCGAAGAGATCTCCCCGATCGAGGACTTCTCCGGGTCGATGTCGCTGACCTTCCGCGACCACCGCTTCGAGCCGCCGAAGAACTCCATCGACGAGTGCAAGGAGCGCGACTTCACGTACGCGGCCCCGCTCTTCGTCACCGCCGAGTTCACGAACAACGAGACCGGCGAGATCAAGTCCCAGACCGTCTTCATGGGCGACTTCCCGCTCATGACGAACAAGGGCACGTTCGTCATCAACGGCACCGAGCGTGTCGTGGTGTCGCAGCTGGTCCGTTCGCCCGGTGTCTACTTCGACTCCTCCATCGACAAGACGTCCGACAAGGACATCTTCTCCGCCAAGATCATCCCGTCCCGGGGTGCCTGGCTGGAGATGGAGATCGACAAGCGCGACATGGTCGGTGTCCGCATCGACCGCAAGCGCAAGCAGTCCGTCACCGTCCTCCTGAAGGCGCTCGGCTGGACCACCGAGCAGATCCTCGAGGAGTTCGGCGAGTACGAGTCCATGCGCGCCACCCTGGAGAAGGACCACACCCAGGGCCAGGACGACGCGCTGCTCGACATCTACCGCAAGCTGCGTCCGGGCGAGCCCCCCACGCGTGAGGCCGCGCAGACGCTGCTCGAGAACCTGTACTTCAACCCCAAGCGCTACGACCTCGCCAAGGTCGGCCGCTACAAGGTGAACAAGAAGCTCGGCGGGGACGAGCCGCTGGACGCCGGCGTGCTCACCACCGACGACATCATCGCCACCATCAAGTACCTGGTGAAGCTGCACGCCGGTGAGACCGAGACGGTCGGCGAGTCGGGCCGCTCGATCATGGTCGAGACCGACGACATCGACCACTTCGGCAACCGGCGCATCCGCAACGTCGGCGAGCTGATCCAGAACCAGGTCCGTACGGGTCTCGCCCGTATGGAGCGCGTCGTGCGCGAGCGCATGACCACCCAGGACGTCGAGGCGATCACGCCGCAGACCCTGATCAACATCCGGCCGGTCGTCGCCTCCATCAAGGAGTTCTTCGGCACCAGCCAGCTGTCGCAGTTCATGGACCAGAACAACCCGCTGTCGGGGCTGACGCACAAGCGTCGTCTGAACGCCCTCGGCCCGGGTGGTCTCTCCCGTGAGCGGGCCGGCTTCGAGGTCCGCGACGTGCACCCGTCGCACTACGGCCGCATGTGCCCGATCGAGACGCCGGAAGGCCCGAACATCGGTCTGATCGGCTCGCTCGCCTCGTACGGCCGGATCAACCCGTTCGGCTTCATCGAGACGCCGTACCGCAAGGTCGTCGAGGGCCAGGTCACCGACGAGGTCGACTACCTGACCGCCGACGAGGAGGACCGCTTCGTCATCGCGCAGGCCAACGCCCCGCTCAACGACGACATGCGGTTCGTGGAGAACCGGATCCTGGTCCGCCGTCGTGGCGGCGAGGTCGACTACGTCCCCGGTGACGACGTCGACTACATGGACGTCTCGCCGCGCCAGATGGTGTCGGTCGCGACCGCCATGATCCCGTTCCTCGAGCACGACGACGCCAACCGTGCCCTCATGGGCGCGAACATGATGCGCCAGGCCGTGCCGCTGATCAAGAGCGAGTCCCCGCTCGTCGGCACCGGCATGGAGTACCGCTCCGCCGTCGACGCCGGCGACGTGGTCAAGGCCGAGAAGGACGGTGTGGTCCAGGAGGTCTCCGCGGACTACATCACCACCGCCAACGACGACGGCACGTACATCACGTACCGCCTGGCCAAGTTCTCCCGCTCCAACCAGGGCACCTCGGTCAACCAGAAGGTCATCGTCAACGAGGGCGACCGGATCATCACCGGCCAGGTCCTCGCCGACGGCCCGGCCACCCAGAACGGCGAGATGGCGCTCGGCAAGAACCTGCTGGTCGCGTTCATGCCGTGGGAGGGTCACAACTACGAGGACGCGATCATCCTGTCGCAGCGCCTCGTGCAGGACGACGTCCTCTCCTCGATCCACATCGAGGAGCACGAGGTCGACGCCCGTGACACCAAGCTCGGCCCCGAGGAGATCACCCGGGACATCCCGAACGTCTCCGAGGAGGTCCTCGCCGACCTCGACGAGCGCGGCATCATCCGCATCGGTGCCGAGGTCGTCGCCGGTGACATCCTCGTCGGCAAGGTCACGCCCAAGGGCGAGACCGAGCTGACCCCCGAGGAGCGCCTGCTGCGCGCGATCTTCGGTGAGAAGGCCCGTGAGGTCCGTGACACCTCGCTGAAGGTGCCGCACGGCGAGATCGGCAAGGTCATCGGCGTCCGCGTCTTCGACCGCGAGGAGGGCGACGAGCTTCCCCCCGGTGTCAACCAGCTGGTGCGCGTCTACGTCGCGCAGAAGCGCAAGATCACCGACGGTGACAAGCTCGCCGGCCGCCACGGCAACAAGGGCGTCATCTCCAAGATCAACCCGATCGAGGACATGCCGTTCCTGGAGGACGGCACCCCGGTCGACATCATCCTCAACCCGCTGGGTGTCCCGTCCCGGATGAACCCGGGACAGGTCCTGGAGATCCACCTCGGCTGGCTCGCCAGCCGCGGCTGGGACGTCTCCGGCCTCGCGGAGGAGTGGGCCGAGCGGCTCCAGGTCATCGGCGCCGACAAGGTCGAGCCCGGCACCAACGTCGCCACCCCGGTCTTCGACGGTGCGCGTGAGGACGAGCTCGCGGGTCTGCTCCAGCACACCATCCCGAACCGCGACGGCGAGCGCATGGTGCTCCCGTCCGGCAAGGCGCGGCTGTACGACGGCCGCTCGGGCGAGCCGTTCCCGGAGCCGATCTCGGTCGGCTACATGTACATCCTGAAGCTGCACCACCTGGTCGACGACAAGCTGCACGCGCGTTCGACCGGCCCGTACTCCATGATCACCCAGCAGCCGCTGGGTGGTAAGGCTCAGTTCGGTGGCCAGCGGTTCGGCGAGATGGAGGTGTGGGCACTCGAGGCGTACGGCGCCGCCTACGCGCTCCAGGAGCTGCTGACCATCAAGTCCGACGACGTCACCGGCCGCGTGAAGGTCTACGAGGCCATCGTCAAGGGCGAGAACATCCCCGAGCCCGGCATCCCCGAGTCCTTCAAGGTCCTCATCAAGGAGATGCAGTCCCTGTGCCTGAACGTGGAGGTGCTGTCCAGCGACGGCATGTCCATCGAGATGCGTGACACCGACGAGGACGTCTTCCGCGCTGCGGAGGAGCTCGGCATCGACCTGTCCCGGCGCGAGCCGAGCAGCGTCGAAGAGGTCTGACGGGAGTGGGGGGGGCCCGGGGTACCCCGGCCGCCCGCCCCCGCGCCCCCGGATGAGCCCCCAAGAATTAAAAAACAGCTTGGGGTTGTAGACAACTTGGCGGCGGCAACATC
>NZ_JBHYVC010000007.1:177052-202173 GCF_042749965.1 Streptomyces sp. NPDC059454
TATACTCCACCCCAACATACCTCGGTGCCTGCTTCTTTTTTTTATTTCCTTCCCTATCTGGGGGGGGGGGGGGGGGGGGCGCCGCGCCCCCCGGCCCCCCCCCGCCCCAGGACCCCCGTTTCAGACCCCAAGACTTACAACCCTGAGAGGGATTGACGCATAGTGCTCGACGTCAACTTCTTCGACGAGCTCCGGATCGGTCTGGCCACCGCTGACGACATCCGTCAGTGGAGCCACGGCGAGGTCAAGAAGCCCGAGACGATCAACTACCGCACGCTCAAGCCCGAGAAGGACGGACTCTTCTGCGAGAAGATCTTCGGTCCGACCCGGGACTGGGAGTGCTACTGCGGCAAGTACAAGCGCGTCCGCTTCAAGGGCATCATCTGTGAGCGCTGTGGCGTCGAGGTCACGCGCGCCAAGGTGCGCCGTGAGCGGATGGGCCACATCGAACTGGCCGCGCCCGTCACGCACATCTGGTACTTCAAGGGCGTTCCGTCGCGTCTGGGCTACCTGCTCGACCTCGCCCCGAAGGACCTGGAGAAGGTCATCTACTTCGCGGCGTACATGATCACGTACGTCGACGAGGAGCGCCGCACCCGCGACCTGCCCTCGCTGGAGGCCCACGTCTCCGTCGAGCGCCAGCAGGTCGAGAACCGCCGCGACGCCGACCTCGAGGCCCGCGCCAAGAAGCTCGAGACCGACCTGGCCGAGCTGGAGGCCGAGGGCGCCAAGGCCGACGTGCGCCGCAAGGTGCGCGAGGGCGCCGAGCGTGAGATGAAGCAGCTGCGCGACCGCGCGCAGCGCGAGATCGACCGTCTCGACGAGGTGTGGACCCGGTTCAAGAACCTCAAGGTCCAGGACCTCGAGGGCGACGAGCTGCTCTACCGCGAGCTGCGCGACCGCTTCGGCACGTACTTCGACGGCTCGATGGGTGCCGCGGCGCTGCAGAAGCGCCTGGAGTCCTTCGACCTCGAGGAGGAGGCCGAGCGTCTCCGCGAGATCATCCGCACCGGCAAGGGCCAGAAGAAGACCCGTGCTCTCAAGCGGCTGAAGGTCGTCTCCGCGTTCCTGCAGACGTCCAACAGCCCCAAGGGCATGGTGCTCGACTGCGTGCCGGTCATCCCGCCGGACCTGCGTCCGATGGTGCAGCTGGACGGTGGCCGCTTCGCGACCTCCGACCTGAACGACCTGTACCGCCGTGTCATCAACCGCAACAACCGCCTGAAGCGGCTTCTCGACCTCGGCGCGCCCGAGATCATCGTGAACAACGAGAAGCGCATGCTCCAGGAGGCCGTGGACGCGCTCTTCGACAACGGCCGTCGTGGCCGCCCGGTGACGGGCCCCGGCAACCGTCCGCTGAAGTCGCTGTCCGACATGCTCAAGGGCAAGCAGGGCCGCTTCCGTCAGAACCTGCTCGGCAAGCGGGTCGACTACTCGGCGCGTTCCGTGATCGTCGTCGGTCCGCAGCTGAAGCTGCACCAGTGCGGTCTGCCGAAGGCCATGGCGCTGGAGCTCTTCAAGCCGTTCGTGATGAAGCGCCTGGTCGACCTGAACCACGCGCAGAACATCAAGTCGGCCAAGCGCATGGTCGAGCGCGGCCGCACGGTCGTGTACGACGTCCTCGAAGAGGTCATCGCGGAGCACCCGGTTCTGCTGAACCGTGCGCCCACGCTGCACCGCCTCGGCATCCAGGCCTTCGAGCCGCAGCTGGTCGAGGGCAAGGCCATCCAGATCCACCCGCTCGTCTGCACCGCGTTCAACGCGGACTTCGACGGTGACCAGATGGCCGTGCACCTTCCGCTGTCCGCGGAGGCGCAGGCCGAGGCCCGCATCCTGATGCTGTCCTCGAACAACATCCTCAAGCCGGCCGACGGCCGTCCGGTGACGATGCCGACCCAGGACATGGTCCTCGGTCTGTTCTTCCTCACCACCGACGGTGAGATGCGCGACCTCAAGGGCGAGGGCCGTTTCTTCGCCTCGGTCGCGGAGGCGATCATGGCCTTCGACGCGGGCGAGCTGTCGCTCCAGTCGAGGATCGACGTCCGCTTCCCGGTCGGCACCATCCCGCCGCGCGGCTGGACCCCGCCGGCGGACGAGGACGCCGAGTCCGGCTCCGTGTGGCAGCAGGGTGACCCCTTCCGGCTGAACACCACCCTGGGCCGTGCGCTCTTCAACGAGCTGCTGCCCGAGGACTACCCGTTCGTCGACTACGAGGTCGGCAAGAAGCAGCTCTCCGAGATCGTCAACGACCTCGCCGAGCGCTACCCGAAGGTCATCGTGGCGGCGACGCTCGACAACCTGAAGGCGTCCGGCTTCTTCTGGGCCACCCGTTCCGGCGTCACCGTGGCCATCTCCGACGTCGTCGTTCCCGAGGCGAAGAAGGAGATCGTCAAGGGCTACGAGGCGCAGGACGAGAAGGTCCAGAAGCAGTACGAGCGCGGTCTGATCACCAAGGACGAGCGCACGCAGGAGCTCATCAACATCTGGACCAAGGCGACCAACGAGGTCGCCGAGGCGATGAACGAGAACTTCCCGAAGACCAACCCGATCTTCATGATGGTGAACTCGGGCGCACGAGGCAACATGATGCAGATGCGTCAGATCGCCGGTATGCGTGGTCTGGTGTCGAACGCGAAGAACGAGACGATCCCGCGTCCGATCAAGGCGTCGTTCCGTGAGGGCCTGTCCGTGCTGGAGTACTTCATCTCCACGCACGGTGCCCGTAAGGGTCTGGCGGACACCGCTCTGCGTACCGCCGACTCGGGTTACCTCACCCGTCGTCTGGTCGACGTCTCCCAGGACGTCATCATCCGCGAGGAGGACTGCGGCACCGACCGCGGTCTGCGCCTCAAGATCGCGAGCCGGGACGCGGAGGGCGTGCTCCGCAAGGAGGGCGACGTCGAGACGTCCGTGTACGCGCGCTGCCTCGCCGAGGACATCGTCGTCGACGGGCAGGTGCTGGCCCCGGCCGGCACCGACCTGGGCGACGTCCTCATCGAGGAGCTCGTCTCCCGCGGCGTCGAGGAGGTCAAGACCCGCTCGGTCCTGACCTGCGAGTCCGCCGTCGGCACCTGCGCGATGTGCTACGGCCGTTCGCTGGCCACCGGCAAGCTGGTCGACATCGGTGAGGCGGTCGGCATCATCGCCGCCCAGTCCATCGGTGAGCCCGGTACCCAGCTGACGATGCGTACCTTCCACACCGGTGGTGTGGCCGGTGACGACATCACCCAGGGTCTGCCCCGTGTCGTCGAGCTCTTCGAGGCCCGTACGCCGAAGGGCGTCGCCCCGATCTCCGAGGCCTCCGGCCGCGTGCGGATCGAGGAGACCGAGAAGACCAAGAAGCTCGTCGTCACCCCGGACGACGGCAGCGACGAGACGGCGTTCCCGATCTCGAAGCGTGCCAAGGTCCTGGTCTCCGAGGGCCAGCACGTCGAGGTGGGCCAGCAGCTCACCGTGGGTGCCACCAACCCGCACGACGTGCTGCGCATCCTGGGTCAGCGTGCCGTCCAGGTCCACCTGGTCGGCGAGGTCCAGAAGGTCTACAACTCGCAGGGTGTGTCGATCCACGACAAGCACATCGAGATCATCATCCGGCAGATGCTGCGCCGTGTGACGATCATCGAGTCCGGCGACGCCGAGCTGCTGCCCGGTGAGCTGGTCGAGCGCTCCAAGTTCGAGACCGAGAACCGTCGTGTGGTCCAGGAGGGCGGTCACCCGGCCTCCGGTCGTCCGCAGCTGATGGGTATCACCAAGGCCTCGCTGGCGACGGAGTCCTGGCTGTCGGCCGCCTCCTTCCAGGAGACGACCCGGGTGCTGACGGACGCGGCGATCAACGCCAAGTCCGACAGCCTCATCGGCCTCAAGGAGAACGTCATCATCGGTAAGCTCATCCCGGCCGGTACGGGTCTGTCCCGCTACCGCAACATCCGGGTCGAGCCGACCGAGGAGGCCAAGGCCGCGATGTACTCGGCCGTCGGCTACGACGACATCGACTACTCGCCGTTCGGCACGGGCTCCGGCCAGGCCGTTCCGCTGGAGGACTACGACTACGGTCCGTACAACCAGTAAGGCGTACGTCTGAAGCACTGAGGGGCGGTCACTCCGTACGGGGTGACCGCCCCTCGGCGTCGTACGCCGGTCACATGCCGCCGAACCCGTGCCGGAACGGCCGCCCGGGCGCATCATGGAGGGACCCGGTATGGGGGAGATGGTGCTCGGTGTCGTACTCGCCGTATCCGCAGGGGCAGCCCTGGCAGCAGGGGCACGGGGTGCCGCAGCCGTGGGGCGGGCAGCCGTGGGGCGGTCAGGCCGCCCCGTCGATGCTCGCCTCGCACGCCGACCGCGAGCGGGCCGTGGACGTCCTCAGAGCCGGGTACGGGGAGGGGCGGCTGGAGAAGTCCGAGTTCGACCGGAGGGTCGCGCGGGCGTACGCCGCCCGTACGGTGGGGGAGCTGGCGCTGCTGGTGGCCGACCTGCCGCAGGGGCCGGTGCCGCACGCCGCGCGCGCGGTGCCGGCGGTGTTCCTGCCGGCGCCCCGGGCGCGAGTGAACGGCAAGGCGGTCGCCTCCGCCGTCTGCGGCGGACTCTGCCTGGTCACCTTCGGGATCACCGGCATTCCGGCGGTGATCCTGGGGCACGCGGCGCGGGCCGAGATCAGGCGCACGGGGGAGGAGGGCGACGGGCTGGCACTGACCGGTCTGGCGCTCGGCTGGCTGGCGAACGGGGCGTGGGCGGTCCTGATGTTCCTGTCGTTCGCGCTCGCGCTGGCCTCCGGTTGACAATCGAGGAACGGCGTGTTCCGTGCGGCGGCGCGGGTCGGCCCCATTTGTTTTGACCGCAGCGAATGCGATAGGTACGCTCAGACCTTGTGCCTGGGGTGTGCCCTGGCCTCCGTGCGTGCCATCACACCGCACCGGGGGCCGCTGAACGGCCACCGTGATCCACACGTTCTTTCCGTCGTGCGGCGGAAGTTCGCGGGATTCGACACACCCGACCGCGTGGGTCGGTGACGTTCCAGGTTAGCTTCACCATTCGGCACACAGAAACCGGAGAAGTAGTGCCTACGATCCAGCAGCTGGTCCGCAAGGGCCGGCAGGACAAGGTCGAGAAGAACAAGACGCCCGCACTCGAGGGTTCGCCCCAGCGTCGTGGCGTCTGCACGCGTGTGTTCACGACCACCCCGAAGAAGCCGAACTCGGCCCTGCGTAAGGTCGCGCGTGTGCGTCTGACCAGCGGGATCGAGGTCACCGCTTACATTCCGGGTGAGGGGCACAACCTGCAGGAGCACTCCATCGTGCTCGTGCGCGGCGGCCGTGTGAAGGACCTGCCGGGTGTTCGCTACAAGATCATCCGCGGTTCGCTTGACACCCAGGGTGTGAAGAACCGCAAGCAGGCCCGCAGCCGCTACGGCGCCAAGAAGGAGAAGTAAGAATGCCTCGTAAGGGCCCCGCCCCGAAGCGCCCGGTCATCATCGACCCGGTCTACGGTTCTCCTCTGGTGACCTCCCTGATCAACAAGGTGCTGCTCAACGGCAAGCGCTCCACCGCCGAGCGCATCGTCTACGGCGCCATGGAGGGTCTGCGTGAGAAGACGGGCAACGACCCGATCATCACGCTGAAGCGCGCGCTGGAGAACATCAAGCCGACCCTCGAGGTCAAGTCCCGCCGTGTCGGTGGTGCGACGTACCAGGTTCCGATCGAGGTCAAGCCCGGTCGTGCCAACACGCTCGCGCTGCGCTGGCTGGTCGGTTACTCCCGCGCCCGTCGCGAGAAGACCATGACCGAGCGTCTGCTCAACGAGCTTCTCGACGCCTCCAACGGCCTCGGTGCCGCTGTGAAGAAGCGCGAGGACACGCACAAGATGGCCGAGTCCAACAAGGCCTTCGCGCACTACCGCTGGTAGTCGCTACCCACATCGAGACCGAGAGAAGACTGAAGCCTTATGGCTACCACTTCACTTGACCTGGCCAAGGTCCGCAACATCGGGATCATGGCCCACATCGACGCGGGCAAGACGACCACCACCGAGCGGATCCTGTTCTACACCGGTGTGTCGTACAAGATCGGTGAGGTCCACGACGGCGCCGCCACCATGGACTGGATGGAGCAGGAGCAGGAGCGTGGCATCACGATCACGTCCGCTGCCACCACCTGCCACTGGCCGCTCGAGGACAACGACTACACGATCAACATCATCGACACCCCGGGGCACGTCGACTTCACCGTCGAGGTGGAGCGCTCCCTGCGCGTGCTCGACGGTGCCGTGACCGTGTTCGACGGTGTCGCCGGTGTAGAGCCGCAGTCCGAGACGGTGTGGCGTCAGGCCGACCGTTACGGCGTCCCGCGCATCTGCTTCGTCAACAAGCTGGACCGTACCGGCGCCGAGTTCCACCGCTGCGTGGAGATGATCTCGGACCGTCTGGGCGCCCAGCCGCTCGTCATGCAGCTCCCGATCGGTGCCGAGGCCGACTTCAAGGGCGTCGTGGACCTGGTCCGCATGAAGGCGCTCGTGTGGTCCGCCGAGGCCGCCAAGGGCGAGATGTACGACATCGTCGACATCCCGGCCACGCACACCGAGGCCGCCGAGGAGTGGCGCGGCAAGCTGGTCGAGGCCGTCGCGGAGAACGACGAAGAGATCATGGAGCTGTACCTGGAGGGCCAGGAGCCCACCGAGGAGCAGCTGTACGCCGCGATCCGTCGCATCACCATCGCCTCCGGCAAGTCCAGCGAGACCACCGTCACCCCGGTGTTCTGCGGCACCGCGTTCAAGAACAAGGGCGTCCAGCCCCTGCTCGACGCGGTCGTGCGCTACCTGCCGACCCCGCTCGACGTCGAGGCCATCGAGGGCCACGACGTCAAGGACGCCGAGGTCGTCGTCCGGCGCAAGCCGTCCGAGGACGAGCCGCTGGCCGCGCTCGCGTTCAAGATCATGAGCGACCCGCACCTCGGCAAGCTCACCTTCGTCCGGGTCTACTCGGGCCGCCTGGAGTCCGGCACCGCCGTGCTGAACTCCGTCAAGGGCAAGAAGGAGCGCATCGGCAAGATCTACCGCATGCACGCCAACAAGCGTGAGGAGATCGACTCGGTGGGCGCCGGTGACATCGTCGCCGTCATGGGCCTGAAGCAGACCACCACCGGTGAGACGCTGTCCGACGACAAGAACCCGGTGATCCTGGAGTCCATGGACTTCCCGGCGCCGGTCATCCAGGTCGCCATCGAGCCCAAGTCGAAGGGCGACCAGGAGAAGCTGGGCGTCGCGATCCAGCGCCTGGCCGAGGAGGACCCGTCCTTCCAGGTCCACTCGGACGAGGAGACGGGCCAGACCATCATCGGTGGTATGGGCGAGCTGCACCTCGAGGTGCTGGTCGACCGTATGCGCCGTGAGTTCAAGGTCGAGGCCAACGTCGGCAAGCCCCAGGTCGCCTACCGTGAGACGATCCGCAAGGCCGTCGAGCGCGTGGACTACACCCACAAGAAGCAGACCGGTGGTACCGGTCAGTTCGCCAAGGTGCAGATCGCGATCGAGCCGATCGAGGGCGGCGACGCCTCGTACGAGTTCGTGAACAAGGTGACCGGTGGCCGCATCCCGAAGGAGTACATCCCTTCGGTGGACGCCGGCGCCCAGGAGGCCATGCAGTTCGGCATCCTGGCCGGCTACGAGATGACGGGCGTCCGCGTCACGCTCATCGACGGTGGCTACCACGAGGTCGACTCCTCCGAGCTCGCGTTCAAGATCGCCGGTTCGCAGGCCTTCAAGGAGGCCGCGCGCAAGGCTTCGCCCGTGCTCCTGGAGCCGATGATGGCCGTCGAGGTCACCACGCCCGAGGACTACATGGGTGAGGTCATCGGCGACATCAACTCCCGCCGTGGCCAGATCCAGGCCATGGAGGAGCGGGCCGGTGCCCGCGTCGTGAAGGGTCTCGTGCCCCTCTCGGAGATGTTCGGCTACGTCGGCGACCTGCGCAGCAAGACGTCCGGCCGTGCCAGCTACTCCATGCAGTTCGACTCCTACGCCGAGGTTCCGCGGAACGTCGCCGAGGAGATCATCGCGAAGGCCAAGGGCGAGTGACGGGCTCCGTTTAACGGACCACGTGCACACGCTTTAGGCTTGACCCCGGAGCCTGCAGGGGACATTCCGCCGTCACCTCGGCGGAATGTCCCGGGTCCGGGTTTCCCAGCAAAGATCACCTGGCGCCGATGAGTAAGGCGTACCAGAACCACTCTCAGGAGGACCCCCGTGGCGAAGGCGAAGTTCGAGCGGACTAAGCCGCACGTCAACATCGGCACCATCGGTCACATCGACCACGGTAAGACGACCCTCACGGCCGCCATTACCAAGGTGCTGCACGACGCGTACCCGGACCTGAACGAGGCCTCGGCCTTCGACCAGATCGACAAGGCTCCCGAGGAGCGCCAGCGCGGTATCACCATCTCCATCGCGCACGTCGAGTACCAGACCGAGACGCGTCACTACGCCCACGTCGACTGCCCCGGTCACGCGGACTACATCAAGAACATGATCACGGGTGCGGCGCAGATGGACGGCGCCATCCTCGTGGTCGCCGCCACCGACGGCCCGATGCCGCAGACCAAGGAGCACGTGCTCCTGGCCCGCCAGGTCGGCGTCCCCTACATCGTCGTCGCCCTGAACAAGGCCGACATGGTGGACGACGAGGAGATCCTGGAGCTCGTCGAGCTCGAGGTCCGTGAGCTGCTCTCCGAGTACGAGTTCCCGGGCGACGACCTGCCGGTCGTCAAGGTCTCGGCGCTCAAGGCCCTCGAGGGCGACAAGGAGTGGGGCCAGACCGTTCTCGACCTGATGAAGGCCGTGGACGAGAACATCCCGCAGCCCGAGCGTGACGTCGACAAGCCGTTCCTCATGCCGATCGAGGACGTCTTCACGATCACCGGTCGCGGTACGGTCGTCACCGGCCGTATCGAGCGTGGTGTCCTCAAGGTCAACGAGACCGTTGACATCGTGGGCATCAAGCAGGAGAAGACCACCACCACGGTCACCGGCATCGAGATGTTCCGCAAGCTGCTCGACGAGGGCCAGGCCGGTGAGAACGTCGGTCTGCTCCTCCGTGGCATCAAGCGCGAGGACGTCGAGCGCGGCCAGGTCATCATCAAGCCCGGTTCGGTCACCCCGCACACCGAGTTCGAGGCCCAGGCCTACATCCTGTCGAAGGACGAGGGTGGCCGTCACACCCCCTTCTTCAACAACTACCGCCCGCAGTTCTACTTCCGTACGACGGACGTGACCGGCGTCGTGACCCTCCCCGAGGGCACCGAGATGGTCATGCCGGGTGACAACACCGAGATGAAGGTGGAGCTCATCCAGCCCGTCGCCATGGAGGAGGGCCTGAAGTTCGCCATCCGTGAGGGTGGCCGGACCGTGGGCGCCGGCCAGGTCACCAAGATCAACAAGTGAGCTTGCTGATCTGACCTGGTAGCTCCTGCCGCGAGCACCTGAGAGGGCCCGCACGACTTCGGTCGTGCGGGCCCTTTCGCTCGTGCGGGCGTCAACTCCGCCGCGGTAACGGTCACCCGATCGCGGGAACGGTGGTGCATTTGCGCATGGCACATGCCGGGCCACCCATAGGTTCGCCTCATGGTCAGCTCATCCCATGAGGCCCTGCACCGGATCTTCCAGCAGGAACCGGGCCTCTTCGCCCGCGTCGCCAGGAATCTCGGCGTCGCCTTCCCCCCACCCGTGTCCGCCTCGGAGCTCTCCACCGACCTCACGGAGACCCGGCCGCTGGAGCGGCGGGTGGACACGTTGCTGCGTATGGACACCGAGGACGGCAGTTTCGTCCTGGCCGTGGAGTCGCAGAGCAACCCCAGCCCGCACAAGCCGGCCAGCTGGGCCTATTACCTTTCCCATGTGTACGCCAAGTACGGCGTGCCGCCGGTCCTCCTCGTCGTGTGCCCGGACCGGAAGACGGCTGCCTGGGCAGCCCAGCAGTTCGACATCGGCCCGCGCCAGTGGCCCTCGCTCACCCTGCGGCCCCTGGTCCTGGGGCCCGACGACCTGCCGGTGATCGACAGCCCCGCCGAAGCAGCTCGTGACTTCCCGCTCACGATCCTGTCGGCGGCTCTTCACCGCTGCGAGCCGGAAGCCGATGCCATACTGAATGCGCTGGCAAAGGCACTGAAAGGCCTGTCGGCCGACGACGAGAGCACCGCAGGCACCTTCATCGAACTCATGGAACAAGGCCTCGGCACGACGCAGGCCGCGGATCTCTGGAGGCATCTCATGGCCGTCGACCTCTCGTTCTTCCAGTCGCAGACCGCCCAGCAGCTCCGGGCCGAGGGCCGGGCCGAGGGTGAGGCGAAGGGTCAGGCGAAGGGCCAGGCGAAGGCCGTTCTGGTTCTGCTGGGTCACCGGGGTGTCGAGGTCGGCGAGGAGGACCGGGAGCGAATCATCGGTTGCGGTGACCCTGACGTACTGGACCGGTGGCTCAAGAGGGCCCTCACCGCGACGTCGACGGCGGAGGTCTTCGGCGGCGAGTCGGTCTGAACCGGCTCGGTGGACCTCAGGGTCCGCCACGGGTGTGGCATAGGACCGGTCCCGGGCGCGTGGTCAGGTGCGCGCCCGGGACCGGCCCGGTTCCCCGTCGAGGTGGTCAGGTGTGGGTCAGGCGCGCTGCCACAGCGCCGGGACGTTCGAGGGCTCCCAGCCGGTCCAGGCCGAAGCCGCGGCCCATGGCCCTGAGGAGGGCGGGGCGGCGTCCGCGCGCAGGGTCTCGGCGGGTGAGGGAGCGGCTGTTCCCGCGCTCGCGGAGCCGCTGAGCCCGGCCGCGAGCAGGGGGCGGCCGTCGCGGCGACGGCGGCGCCCACGGCTCTGGTGCGGCGGTGTCGGAGGGGCATGGGGGATCTCCTCGGGTTTCGACCGAACAGCTCACCGCCCAGGGCGTGTTCGATCCGCTTGAGCTGTGCGCTCGGCGCGGGCTGCACGAGCCCGAGCGCCGTCGCCGCCCTGGTCGGGCTGTCGGCGTCGGCAATCGCCCGGATCGTCTTCAGATGGCGCAACTCCAGCTCCTTGAGGAGAGCTTGCGGCGTGGCGCGGCGGGTGCGGGAGCAAGGGGTTGGTGCGGACCTGCACCCCGGCCGGTCGTCGGCACGGACACCGACACGTGCACGGGTATTGACGCGCCGCTCGGCCAGACCTTAGCGTCCGCCCATCGCTAATGTTTCGAGCTCGCTTTCGAAACTTTCGAAAACGAGCGACGACGGGAATGAGACTCCCCGCATGAGATCCATTCGTTTCGCCACCGTGGCCCTCGCCACCGCCGCCCTGACCCTGCCGCTCATGACGGGCTCGGCCGCCGCGGACCCGTCGGCCGACAAGGAGGCCGCGCCGCACTCCCACGCCACGTTCGACCGGCTGCGCGAGGCCGCCCCCGAAGGCTTCGTCGTGGGCACCGCCGTGGCGGGCGGTGGCCACCACCTGGAGCAGGACTACCCGGACCCCTTCACGCACGACAAGGAGTACCGGAAGATCCTGGGGCGCCAGTTCAGCTCGGTCTCCCCCGAGAACCAGATGAAGTGGGACTACATCCACCCCGAGCGGGACCGCTACGACTTCGCGCAGGCCGACGCCATCGTCGAGTTCGCCAAGCGGAACCACCAGGTCGTACGCGGCCACACCCTGCTGTGGCACAGCCAGAACCCGGCGTGGCTGGAGGAGGGCGACTTCTCGAAGGAGGAGCTGCGCGCCATCCTGCGTGAGCACGTCACCACCGTCGTCGGCCGCTACGCCGGCAGGATCCAGCAGTGGGACGTCGCCAACGAGATCTTCGACGACCAGGGCAACCTGCGCACCCAGGACAACATCTGGATCCGCGAGCTGGGTCCGGGCATCGTCACGGACGTCTTCCGGTGGGTCCACGAGATCGACCCGAAGGCGAAGCTGTTCTTCAACGACTACAACGTCGAGAGCGTCAACGCGAAGAGCGACGCCTACTACGCCCTCGTCCAGGACCTGCTCGAACAGGGCGTCCCCGTCCACGGCTTCTCCGTCCAGGGCCACCTGAGCACGCGGTACGGCTTCCCGGGCGACCTGGAGGACAACCTGAGCCGGTTCGACGCGCTCGGCCTGGAGACCGCCGTCACCGAGCTGGACGTCCGCATGGACGTCCCGGAGGGCGGCGTGCCCACCGAGGAGCAGGAGCGGAAGCAGGCCGACTACTACCAGCGGACCCTGGAGGCGTGCCTGGCCGTCGACGGCTGCAACTCGTTCACCATCTGGGGCTTCACCGACAAGTACTCGTGGGTGCCGGTGTTCTTCGAGGGTGAGGGCTTCGCGAACGTCATGACCGCCGACTTCGCCCGCAAGCCCGCCTTCTACGCCCTGCGGGACACGCTGAAGGAGGCGGCCCGGAAGGACGACTGCGAGAAGCACCACAAGCACCACAAGCACTGAGTACGCCCGGCGGGGCCGCCCCGGTCAGGGGCGGCCCCGCCGTCTCGCTCCGCGAGGCGAGGGCTCAGGCCTTGCGGGCCACCGCCACGTACGCCCCGCTGTGGATGCCCTCCTGGCCGGGAACCGGCTCACCGAGCTCCGGATGCCACTCCTCGGCCGCCACGATGCCGGGTTCGACGACCTCAAGTCCCTCGAAGAAGCGGGCGAACCGCTCCCGGCTGCGCATGTCCATGGTGAGCCCGCCCGCCCGGTACAGGTCGATCACCTTCCGCGAGGCCTCCTCCGGGTGGAAGTCGGGGGTGAGGTGGGACATGACCAGGTAACTGCCCGGCGCCAGCGCCTCCTTGAGCCGCTCCACCAGCTCGTACGCCCCGTCCTCGTCGCCGATGAAGTGCAGCAGCGCGATCAGGGAGAGCGCGACCGGTCGCTCGAAGTCCACTGTCTTCCGGGCGCGTTCGACGATGGCGGCGGTGTCACGGGCGTCCGCCTGCACGTAGTCGACGGCCCCCTCGGGAGTGCCGCGCAGCAGTGCCTCGGCGTGGACCAGGACGATCGGGTCGTTGTCGCAGTACACGACCCGTGCGTCGGCGGCGACCCCCTGAGCCACCTGGTGCAGGTTCGGCTCCGTCGGGATACCGGTCCCGATGTCGAGGAACTGGCGCACGCCCTGGCCGGCCACCCAGCGGGTGGCACGGTGCATGAACGCCCGGTTCATCCGCGCCATGACAGGGATGGGCGGCGCGAACGCCACGAGCTGCCTGCCCAGCTCCTCGTCCACCGGGTAGTTGTCCTTGCCGCCGAGGAACCAGTCGTACATCCGCGCGGGATGCGGCTTGCCGGTGTCGATCCGTACCGGAGTGCCCATAGCGGAGTCTTGCTGATCCACGTCGATTCCCCTTGTCCCGCAAGGAAGTTGACCTTCCTCAATCGTGATCGCCACGATAACCGGGCCTTGCCCGGCACGATGCGCAGGGCACCCGTCGCCCTGTGGTCCGGGGACACCTACCGGGCACGGCGCATCACCCCGCCCCCGGGGCTGATGAGCCAACGGAAGTGATCGACCAGGGGTTCCACCACCGCCGGATCACGGAGGACCACGCCCACCTCGATGTTGGGTGATGAAGGTGCGCCGCAGGGTGGTGTCGACGCCGATGTCGCGGCCGGCCTCCATCTTCGAACCGCACCAGGCGAATGTGACGCTCGTTACTCTCCGCTTGCCGGAGGGTACGAGGCGCGTACGGCCGTCGGGCGGTAAGGGACGCGGAGGGCACGCGGGGGGGGGCTGATGACGGACAGCAGAACCGGCGGGATCCCACATCAGGTACCGAAAGGGTCCTACGGAGTGCCGCTGCGTGCTGACGAGTGGGAGGAGTTCTCCCCGGGGTTCGGCGACAACAGTCACCGAGGCCACTTCGGTGAGCAGTTCATCCGCATGCTGGCCGTGGCGGCGAACATCGACGCGGCCCAGCGCGACCGGGTCGGCGTGGACTGGCAACTGGGCCACCCCCGCCGGTCGGGCAGGCGCCGATACCCGGTCATCGAGGCACAGGTGAAGTGCACCTCCTCTCCGGAACTGCACGACGATCACATCGCCTTCGACCTCAAGACGCGGTACTACAACGAACTGGCCGGCAGCGACTACGACATCCCGCGCTTCCTCTTTGTCGTCCTGGCACCGGCCGACCCCTTCTCGTGGTCCGACGCGACGCCGGAACGACTGCTGCTGCGCAATGCCGCCCACTGGGCGTGTCTGCACGACCAGAATCCCGTCGCGGGCGGCACGGGCACACGCAGGGTCCACGTCCCGCGGGGCAATCTGCTGACCGCCGACACACTGCACGACCTGTTCTCCCCGAGCTTCCGGGCCATGGTGGGGGTGTCGTGAACGTGATCACGGACGCAGAGTTCGAGGAGGCCCAGACCCTGGCCCCGGAAACCCTCCGACGCTATCTGAGCGGCAAGGGCTGGTGAGCGGAACGCGCTTTATTCGGAGCCGAGTTGTGGGATCGGTACGTCGAGACCGAGCCCGACGCGCCGTACGAGGTCCTCGTGCCGGCGGAGCGGCGCCGGGACTATCCGGGCCGGATCGCCGACATCCTGGAGACCCTCGCCGTGGTCGAGTCGCGTCGGCCGCGCCGGGTGAGGGTGCAGTTGAACCCGGAGCACGTGGACCGGACCACCGATGCCTGGCGCCACCGCCTGGAGGTGGTGTTGCGAGGAGACCTGGAACCACATGGCACCGGCCTGCGGATGCGGGCAGTCACCGCTTTCGCGGTGCGGCAGGAGTGAGGGGGTCAGGGATCCAGCGGCAGCGGCACCTGCTCCGCAGCCGGTCCCAGGTACGTGTACTCGGTGGCCCGCGCGATGCCGACGGCGTCCAGGCGCTGCCTGAACCGGACCCGGAAGTGGATGTTGTCCCCGAGGCCGGGACGCATGCGGAGCAGGGTTTCGGGTTCCTCGAAGTGGACGTCGTAGGCGGGAGCGTTCTTCGCCGTGCCCGTTTTCACCTTGACCCAGCCGCTCTCCCGCAGTTCCGTGATGCGGCCGGAA
Organism: Streptomyces sp. NPDC059454; assembly: GCF_042749965.1. Lineage (NCBI taxonomy): Bacteria > Bacillati > Actinomycetota > Actinomycetes > Kitasatosporales > Streptomycetaceae > Streptomyces > Streptomyces sp. NPDC059454. Next base: position 192,026 of record NZ_JBHYVC010000007.1, read on the forward strand.
ATGGTCATCTCCTGGTCGCGGGACCGGGTCTCGCGGAGACGGTCGACGTACCGCCGGCCGCGTTCGCCGAGTCGGGCGCTGCGCACGCCGCCGTCCGCGTCGTACCAGGTCACGTTCAGTTCCAGGGCGTACTTGTCCAGCGCGCGGGCCACGGTGTCCACGGAGTCGAAGAGTCGGGACCACTCGCGGACGTCTTCCTCGGACTCCAGCGCGTCCAGGAGCCTGGTGAAGGTCTGCATGCCGGTGTTGGTGGCGGAGGTGGCGGGAGCGTCCAGGACCGGCTCGTCAGGCCCGTACGCCGCGGCGACGGGGCGGGCGTGGATCACGGTGCTGCCCGCAGAGAGGCCGGTGAGCTCCAGCTGGACCGGGGTTCCCGCCGCGGCGGAGACGGCTTTCTCCACGGGATCGAGGAGAGCGTCACCCCACTGGAAGCGCAGGGCGCCGCCTTCGGTGTCCGGCCCGGTGAGCCGAAGCCGCAACTCCTCGTCGAGGTGCGCGTTCGGCTCGTACTCCCGTACTGCGGCGAGTCGGCTCGCCCGGTGATCGGCCTCGATCTCGTCGTCGTTGCGATCCTCCGTTCCCATCTCCTCCAGCAGCCGACGAGCGTTCCGGTCGGCGTTCGGATCGTCCTCGCGGAGGGCGCGCCAGTGTTCGCGCCAGCTGTCGCCGGTAGTCACAGTCGCACCTCCAGGTATCCACGTGCCGGAACGGCACTGGTCTCGGACGGGGAGCGATCCGCCTGGCCGGGCAGCCGGCAGCGCTGCCACCAGTCGTCCCACACCCCTCTTTGCATGAAGTATGTCCGTTCCTCGGAGGTCATGTGCTCAGGCCGGAAGACGTGGCCGACCGGCTGGTAGCCGACTCTGACCGGCGAGACCCCGTACTTCCGCTTGATGCTGTCGCGGCTCTTGAACGCGTCGGTCAGCCATTTCGAGCCCGGCCTGCCGCGTACCGCCCGCTCGGCCCGGATGTCGATCAGGAGGGTGGCGTCGATGTTGCGAGGATCGAGTTTCGTACTGACGAAGCTGCCGCCGAGCCACAGCCTGTGGATGAGGGGGAGGCCGTCGAGATCGTCCCGGTAGGCCTCCTCCAGAGTGAGGAAGCGGTTGAGATAGCCGTGCAGTCCGTCCCATAGATCCCAGCGGGTGCTGGAGTCCCTGAACTCCGGAGCACCGACCAGCAAGGACTGCGCCGCTTGGAAGGAAACCGAGTAGCGGCCCTGGGGGAGGAACCCGGAGGCGGTGAAGGAAGGCAGCACGTGAGTCCTGGGGCAGCGGTGGGCGCGGAAGCGTGCGTGTTCGAGGTTAGGGGCGGCCTGGATCTGTTGTACGGCAGTCGCGGCAGTGGGTTTCGGTTTCGGGGGCGCGGAAGGCGTGGTCGCAGCCGTCGCAGTTGCGCAGCGGGTGGCGGGTCGGTGGTGGTCCGGCCGGTGCGCGGTACGGGGGCGGGGCCGGGAGTTGTGCGGTGAGGCGGTGGGCGAGGAGGGCGGCGGGGCGGTGCAGGGGTTCGTCGGGGAGGTCGGTGGTGAGGGCGTGGCGTACGGCGGTGGGGGTGACCTCGCGTTCGAGCCAGGCGGCGACTCCGGGGGCCAGGTGGGCGGTGTCCGTGGCGGAGAGCAGCAGGCGGGGGTCGCGGCGGCGCAGGCCGGTGAGGAGGTCGGTGGCCTGCTGGAGGAGGGCCGGGGCGGCGTAGCCGGGCTGGGGGACGGCGGGGAGGGCTTTGCGGGGGCGGGGCTGGGTGGTGCGTTCCCGCGTCGGCCGGGGTGGCGGGGCGGGGCAGTCGGTGGCAGCCGTCTCGCGTCGGGGGCCGGGCTGGTTGCAGGAGGTGGTGCGGGTGATGATGCGGCCGGTGGGGGTGCGGACGCGTTCGCGGCGGAGGTAGCCGTGGGTCTCCAGTTCGCGCAGGGCGTCGGCGATGCGTTTGGTGCCTTCTTTGAAGCGGGCGGCGAGGCTCTTGATGTCCACGGGTGTGCCGGTGGGCAGCGACTGGATGTGGCAGCCGAGGCCGATGGCGAGCAGGGACAGCTCGGGGTGCTGGGTGAGGTGGTTGCCGATCACCACGAAGCGGGTGGTGTGGCGGGTGTTCTCGTGGATGACGCCGCCGGTGTGGTGACGCGATCGGGTCGGATTGCCGGCGGGGGCTGACTGGGCGCGCGGGGGCGCGCTAGGGTTTTGGGTATCCATCGGGAAGGTCTCTAGCTTCCTTGGTGGTCAGGCCCTCGCACTGGGATTGCCGTCCCGGCGGGGGCCGAAGTTTTTTCGGTTGTGTGCGCTGAGCGTAGGGGTGCCGGGGGCTCGAAAATCCAGCTGAGCCGGTGATGTTCACCCGCCCGAGTGACGGGACGCCTCGGGCGGGAAAGGGTGGGGCTTGGTGGGGTTTTTTCTCCCCGAGTTCTTGCTTGGGAAGGCGCCGACGGCACCGGAGCTTCAGATCCCGGGTTCCGGCGACGTAAGCCGTAGTTCGGCCCAGACGGTCTTGCGGGGGAAGCGGGCCTCGGTCACGCCCCAGCGGTCCGCGAGCGCGTCCACGAGCAGCAGGCCGCGGCCCGATTCGGTGTCGGGGGAGGACGGTCGGAGTTCGGGCAGGCGTTCGCCCCGCGTGTCGGTGACCTCGATACGGAGTGTGTGGTCCACCACGTAGAACTCAAGACGGAAGTCCCGGCCCGGAACGCGACCGTGGGTGACGGCGTTGGCCGCCAGTTCGGCCACGACATGGCGTGCGGCGTCCGAGTCGTATCCCCAGTCGCGGAGTTGGGCGTCCGCGAGGAGACGGGCGAGGCGGGCGCTGCGTGGGGTGGCGGACAGCAGCACGCTGAAGTGGGGGAAGTGGCTGGTCGGTTGAGCCGTGATGCCGGCGGTTTCCTGATGCACGGCATTCAGAGTGATGGCTCACATCCGTCGCCGTACGTGATTGTGGAGGCGCGTGCTGTGACTGTCGGTGATGTGTCCGAGGTTGTCGGCGTTGTCGGCGCGGGGGAGCGAAGAGGGCTCGGTGTCTGTACCGAGCCCTCTGTCCGGCTGCCGTTCAGCGGATGGAGAAGCCGGCTCCGCTGCCCGTGCTCACTGCTTGGGGACTTGGATGCTGACGTACCAGCGAACGGACTCCTCCGTCACCACGGTGAAGTGGAGCTTGCGCGCCGAATTCAGATTCATCTGGTTCGCGTTCTTCTCCGCCTCCACACCGGAACACCCCAGGGAGAACCCTCCGATGCCTTCGAGGGAGATTTCGAGATCAACCGGCTTCGAACGCGAAATGCAGTTCACCTTGATCCAGGATTCTCCCTTCGGCAGTTCTATCGTGCCGAATTGCTGGACGCCGCGATGGGGGCCTTCGGAGAGGATTTCCTTGTATCCGGCGTCCACCTCGGGGGCGGTCAGCGGTTCCTGAGGAGGTGGGGCGACGGTCGACTGGGACGGTTTCGGAACGTCGGGCTTGTTCGAGCCGTCCTCGCCCGTGCAGGAGGTCAGCAACCCGCACAGGACGGCTGCCGTGGCGAAGGTGGCACGACTGGATCGCATCAGGAACTCGTTTCCCAGTACTTGAACCCGACGGTCTTGTTGGCGACGTCGGCCTCCCCGTACGAGATCTGGGTCTTCTTGCAGTTGGGCAGCTGGTAGTACTTCTGCCACTTGACGTGGTGACCCCATGAGCAGAACTGTGCGTTGCCGTACTTGTTGCGGCTTATGTCGCGCCGGTACTGGTGCTGTGTATCCCAGGACACTTCCTTCGCCGACTCGCGGCTCACCTCGGCCTTCGCCTCGGCCACGATGCCGCTGACGGACACCCCTCCGCCGACCGTGATCTTGGTCGCCACGGATCCAGCCTTCGCCCGCGTCAGAACCATGGTCCCCCCGGGGCCGTCCTTGTAGATCGGTCCCTTGCCCAGGTGCTTCTTCGACTGGGCGTAGATGTCGGTCTTCCATCCCCCGTCGCAGACACCCAACGGTGCGGGTTCCGGAGAATCCGCGAAGGCGACTCCCGGAGTCGCGACAGTAATGGCGCATATGGCAACGACTGAGAATGCAGCGCGCTTCATTTTTCCCCAAGTAGGACTTTCATGCGCCGGGGGCTGGTCAACTCACCCGGCTTATCGATCATGATCAGATCACTCTTTGGTCCGAATCGGGGGTATCTGTCCGCCCCGTTATTCACTCGTTATCATTTGAGTTTCTTTTGAGCTTTCGCGAAAGGGGCGCCGATGTCCCATTTTCCCTGGCTCGGAGGCGGCAATTAAATTCAATTTTGAAGCAGTCTGAAGGTGCTGTCCCTTTGGGATTTCGACGGCTTGGGAGGGGTCGGTCGTGAGTGTCCGATGGGGCATGGTGCTTAAAAGTATGAATTATGCTTTTCTCTCGCTGGTGGTCCTGTCGCGATCTGGCGTGAGTGGTGGCGGATCTCCCTGCGCGTGGTGACTGTCCGCTGGTTGTCCGGTGCTGTCCGGACTGTCGGGGTGGTTGGTACGGGTAGGGCGCCGCGGTACGGCGCGGGACGACGGAGGGGTGCGGCATGACGGCGGTGGACGGTGATGCGGTACGGCTCAAGGGTGAGGCGGACGAACCGGGGTGGGAGGTGGACCCGGACGACGAGTGGGGCGTCGCTGTCATCACCACGGTGGGGCGGCAGTTGAAGCTGCGGCGCGAGGCGGCGGGGATGCGGGCCGGCCAGTTCGGGGCGGCGATCGGGTACGGCGAGGACCTTGTCTACAAGGTCGAGGGCGGGAAGCGGATCCCTCAACGGGAGTATCTGGACAGGGCCGACGAGGTGTTGGGGGCGGGTGGACTGCTCTCGGCGGCTTGGGAGGACGTGAAGAGGGTTCGGTATCCGAAGAAGGTGCGGGAGCTGGCCAAGTTGGAGGCGCAAGCGGCCGAGATTGGTGTGTACGAAAGCATCAGCATCAACGGCCTGTTGCAGACTCCGGAGCATGCACGAGCGCTGTTCGAGGTGTGGCAGCCCGCCTACTCGGAGGAGGACCTGGAGCGAGTGTTGGCAGCGCGCATGGCTCGGAAGACCATCTTCGAGCGGTCACCTGCGCCCGCGCTCAGCTTTGTCGAGGAGGAGGCGGCTCTGCGACGCCGGGTTGGGAGCACAATGGTGTGTCGTCAGCAACTCGAACATCTGCTGGAGGTGGGGCGGTTGCGCAACGTCACCCTCCAAGTGATGCCGACGAGTAGCAAGGCCCATCCCGGACTGAGCGGAAGGATCGAGATCCTGAAGTTCGCCGACGGAACGGCTGTGGGGCGATCCGACGGTGCGTACAACGGTCGCCCCACCTCGGATCCGAAGCAGCTCCGCATTCTTGAGTTGCGGTATGGCACCATCCGAGCTCAGGCGCTCCCGCCCGAGGAGTCGCTCGCCTTCATCGAGCAAGTGCTTGGAGAGACATGACACGCAAGGCCTCTGTCGAAGACACCTCCGAGCTGAAGTGGTTCAAGAGCAGCTACAGCAGTGGCCCCGACGGCGACTCATGCGTCGAGGTCGCCGTAGCGCCCTGCGCCGTCCACGTCCGCGACTCCAAGGACGTGGCAGGGTCTCGGCTCGCACTCACGCCGGGTGCGTGGGCGAACTTCGTGACGTACGCGTCGGAGCGCTGACGCACCAGCGGCACGCTCCCGCTCCTGATGATCGACAGGAGCGGGAGTGTTGGCGGATTCCTCAGAACAACGCGTCGGGCTTGGGGAATAGCCCGTCGTCGGGCATGGAACGGGCCCGGTGCCGCAGCATCAGTTCCTGCATGACCAGACCGGCCTCGACGGTCTTGCCGAGGCCGACGTCGTCCGCGATCAGCAGGTTCGTCCGGGGCATGGACAGGGCGCGCACCACCGGGTCCAGCTGGTAGTCCTGGATCTCCACGCCGGAGCGGAACGGTGCCTGCAACGCCGTCTTGTCGGCCGAGGCGATGGCGCCCCAGCGCACGGCGTCCAGGAAGGCGTCCAGACGGCCCGGCTCGTCGAACCCGGCGGCCGGTGACGGCAGTTCGTACTGGTCGTGGACGCTCGTCGCCTGCTCCAGCTCCCACACCACCCGCAGTTCCTCGTCCCGGGCGTCGTCCTCGACGGACGTCAGGGAGACGAGGTGCGGTGCGCTGGCCCCGGCGCTGCGGGCGGGATCGTCGGTGGTCAGGGCGGAACGGGTCACCTCGGTGACGACCCAGGGGCGATTGCGTACGGTCACCAGCTGGCCGGGAGCGACGGGCGCCGCGCCGTCGGCGGGGCGGGCGAGGTCGGGACCGCCGTCGGCCGCCGTGTCGTCAGTGTCGTCTGTTACCGGCCGCACAGCTGCCCCACCCGTCATGATGCCCCTGTTCTCCCGTTCCGCCGGATCGGCGACGCCCCGTACGGTGCCTGCCCACACCGCCACGAAAGCCTAAGGGGCGGTGTGGAGGATGTGTGTGGGTATGCCAAGAGACGGATCAAAACCCACCGGCCATCCGGACTCCGCACGCCCTGTCCAGATAGCGGACAATCCGGCCCGGCTCTTGGTATCGAGTTAACACAGGAGTAACACTGGGAGGGTTGGCCGACCTGTCGTATACAACCGGGGCGGCCGCTGTCCTGCGCGCGGCAACGGCGCCGAGCGCCCATCACCGGTATACGTACCGGTGTCAGCCGCGCCAGAAAGGGACTCCGTGGCCACACGACCCGACCCCAAGACCTCGCTCGACCTGCTCCGCGCCGAGATCGAGCGCCGCAACCCGGCGGAGCCCGAGTTCCACCAGGCCGCACGGGAGGTGCTGGAGACCCTCGCCCCGGTGCTCACGGCACGCCCCGAGTACGCCGAGCCGGGGCTCGTCGCACGGCTGGTCGAGCCGGAGCGACAGATCATGTTCCGCGTGCCGTGGCAGGACGACCAGGGCCGGGTCCACGTCAACCGGGGCTTCCGGATCGAATACAACAGCGCTCTCGGCCCCTACAAGGGCGGTCTGCGCTTCCACCCCTCCGTGAACCTCGGAATCATCAAGTTCCTCGGCTTCGAGCAGATCTTCAAGAACGCCCTGACCGGCCTCGGCATCGGCGGCGGCAAGGGCGGCAGCGACTTCGACCCGCAGGGCCGCAGCGACGCGGAGGTCATGCGCTTCTGCCAGTCCTTCATGACCGAGCTGTACCGGCACATCGGTGAGTACACCGACATCCCGGCCGGCGACATCGGCGTCGGCGCCCGTGAGATCGGCTACCTGTTCGGCCAGTACCGGCGGATCACCAACCGCTGGGAGGGTGGCGTCCTCACCGGCAAGAGCGCCGGCTGGGGCGGTTCGCTGATCCGTCCGGAGGCGACCGGGTACGGCAACGTGCTGTTCGCGGAGGCCATGCTGCGCGCCCGCGGCGAGGACCTGGAGGGGCAGACGGCGGTCGTCTCCGGCTCCGGCAACGTGGCGATCTACACCATCCAGAAGCTGGCCGCCCTCGGCGCCAACCCGTTGACCTGCTCCGACTCCGGCGGTTACGTCGTCGACGAGAAGGGCATCGACCTGGAGTTGCTGCGCCAGATCAAGGAGGTCGAGCGCGGCCGGGTGAGCGACTACGCCGAGCGCCGGGGCGCCTCCGCGCGGTTCGTGCCCGGCGGGCGGGTCTGGGAGGTTCCGGCCGACGTCGCCCTGCCGTCGGCGACCCAGAACGAACTGAACGCCGTCGACGCCGACGCCCTCATCCGCAACGGCGTGAAGGCGGTCTCCGAGGGCGCGAACATGCCGACCACACCGGAGGCCGTGCAGCTGTTCCAGCGGGCCGGCGTCGCCTTCGGCCCAGGCAAGGCGGCCAACGCCGGCGGGGTCGCGGTCAGCGCGCTGGAGATGACGCAGAACGCGTCGCGCACGTCGTGGAAGGCCGAGCAGGTCGAGGACGAGCTGGCCCGCATCATGACCGACATCCACACCACCTGCGCGGAGACCGCCGAACGCTACGGCGCCCCCGGCGACTACGTGACCGGCGCGAACATCGCCGGCTTCGAGCGGGTGGCGGACGCGATGCTCGCGCAGGGCGTCATCTGACGCACACCCCGAGGCGTCACGGAGTGGGGATGCCGGCCGGGCGGGCCGGGCGTCCGAAGCGGGCGGGGACACCCGGTGAGTACAGCACGCTCACCGGCTCCCCGGCCGGCTCCGGCAGTCCGGCCGCGGTGATCAGGTCCTCCTCGCACTCCACCAGCTCGGCCCGGTGCAGCGGCCAGCGCGGATGCGCGTTGGGCAGGTACATCGACCGCCCGAAGAAGGCGCCGTGCATGCCCCAGCGGGCGGTGAGGAAGTGCTCCAGCTCGGTCGGCTCCTCGATCAGCTCGCCCCTGCGTACGGTGATGCGTCCGCCGGCGCCCCGCGGTCCGGGCCAGCGCCGGGAAGCGGTGTACGTCACCGTGCCGCCGTCGAGATGCTCCACGCGCATCCGGGACCAGAGGTACGGCATCCGGAACCCGAGGCGGCCGACCGCCACCGGGATCAGGCGGGAGGCGTCCAGGGAGAGGAAGACCACCCCGCGTCGCCCGTGCGCGTCCACCGAGTACAGGCGGACGTTGGTCTCCGGGAAGTTCCCGAGATAGGGGACGCCCGGCAGGCGCAGCCACCCCACCCGGTGCATCCGGAACGCGACGAGGCCGACGTACGTGACACCGTCCAGGGTGTCGGGCACGGTGCCCGGCGGCAGCAGAGGGGCCACGTCGGCCGGGTCCACCGCCCAGTGCACGAAGGTCAGGTCGAGCCACGACTGGGTGAGCAGCGGACGCGCGATCGCCTCCGGCGGGTCGGGCGTGATGGGCTGCGGGGGCGGTGGTGTCGGCGGCACCGCGCCAGTATCGCGGAGGGCACCGACAGCGGTACGGCACGACGGGCGAACGTGGCGGACACCACGGCACCACGATGTACCCCACATGGCCCTGGCGACCGCGAGACCCCTGGGGAAAGCTCGAAGCCATGCAGAAGCTCTCCCTCGACGCCCTCGCCCGCGAACACCTGGAACGCGCCGCCGCCGCCTCCAACGGCCGCAGCGCCACCACCGTCCACGGCGGCCACGAGCACACCCTGCGCCAGACCCTCCTCGCCCTGACCGCAGGCACCGCCCTCGCCGAACACGAGAACCCCGGCGAGGCCACCCTGCTGGTCCTGCGCGGCCGTGTCCGCCTCACCAGCGGCGACACGGAGTGGGAAGGCCGTACGGGCGATCTGATCGTCATCCCTCCCGCCCGACACGGCCTGGAGGCCCTGGAGGACGCGGCGGTACTGCTCACGGTCGCCAGGACGGGCTGAGGAAAGCCGCCCGGTCGAACGAGGCGGTGTCGCCCAGTGGGACGATGACGGAACGGATGATCGAGTCATCGACTGAAGGGGACACCGACGCCATGGCCCGCTACATGGAGGCGCTGACCGTCGAACGGGGCGGTTTCCGGATCAAGGTGCCGGAGTCGTGGTGGGAGTTCGACGTGCGGCCGGAGTCGCGGGACGACTCGATCCACCGGATGGTGAACGAACGCCTGCGCGCGCACCCGGAACTGGCCCCGCACCGGGACACGTACGTCTCCTTCCTGCGGAAGGCCGCCGCGGACGCCTGGAAGTCCGGTGCGCTGTACTGCGGCTGCATGGCGGAGAGCTTCGGCGGTGACACCCCGATCACCGGCTCGGTGACGGTGTCCCTGGCCGGCGGCCGTACGAGCAAGGGCGACCCGCTCCCCACCGACCCGGCCGCCATCGCCGCCCAGCTCGCCGTCAAGGAGGCGAAGAAGGCGGGCGACTCCTGGCGCAAGGTCACCACCGTCGACATCCCCGGCGTCGGCCCGGCCGCGCGGACGTACGGCATCGAGGACATCCCCGTCCCCGGCGACGAACTCAACCGGACCATCCGCGCCGTACTGATGCAGACCTTCATCCCCGTGCCCGGCCAGGAGGGCAAGGTCGCCCTGGTCGCCGGCAGCAGCCAGGTCCTGGACCTCGCGGACTCCTTCTTCGACATCTTCGACGCGATCACGTCGACGTTCCGGTTCGCGGAGTGAGCGGGCCGGGCGCGCTTCCGGGACGGGGGCTGACGTGATCGTTCGTCACCGGCCGGACACCTGCCCGGGTGCGGTACATCATCGCGACGGAACCGAGTCCGCACGACAAGGGAAGGTGAGCGGGACTCTGTGGAATCCGCGTGGGACTGGGAGACCGGCGAGGGGTTGCTGGGAATCGA